>JABCPD020000027.1 GCA_013333295.2 candidate division SR1 bacterium
CCTTCAAAATCCTTGGATAACAAGGTCATAGTTCAGATTTCTTTGTTTTTTGCAGATTGGATATCTAGGACAAATCCAAGTTCGACTCCTATAATTGCATTAATATCTAATTCTTTCCCCGCCTTGAAGTGCAAAATTGCCCCATACATCCCCCCCATATCTGTCAATGCAATCGCATTCTGTCAGAGATCTTTTGCAGTCTGCGCAATGATCTTTGGGCTTCCAATCCCCTCAAGAAATGAGTAAGTACTATATCCATGCAAATGAACGTATGCCATCGCTTATCTTACAAAAAGAATAAAAATCTGATTTTTGATCTTGTTTACTCTTGGAGGTTATGCTCCTTAGCATAGTCAATCTCAACTTGTTTGAGCGTATCATAAAAGTACAAATACACTAATGACATCAAAACTGTCAGTCCTCCCATAAAGTAGAGCTGCATATCATTATACTCAGAAAAGTTGAAAACAATTTCCACAACTGGTGCTGTAATTGCAATTTCCAAAACATATTTGATATTTACATGCTGGGTCTTGGCATATTCCAGAAGAATTTTGTACGCCTTAACGAGAATGATTGTAATCGGAACTGCATGAATAACCCCCTCTGGAGCAACAACTCCCTCTGCAACACTCTCAGAATTTCCAAGGCTTACGCTCTGCACAATTGCTGCAAAGATTAAGGCAAAAGACTTGAGAAGTCTAGCAAACATATATCCTACAATCGAAAGAATCACTCCATAAGTACAGAGATTTACAATTTTGTCGATAACAAGCCCAAACTGCTGTCAATGATGTTGGCGTGTATCTAGCAAAGAAGTCAGATTTTTTTGTATTTTTTTCATAAAAGAATGTTTATTTTTGATAAATAAAAAGTATGTTCTTAGCTTAACGAAACTACGCTTTTTTGCAAGTTTTTCTTGTGTTATAATTTTCTGTCTTGATTTTGAATAGGGTTTTGCTATAAGTGAAAACAAATAGCGATCAGTTTTATTTTTACAAAAAGAAAAAATGGGATTTGAAGAAAGTTTACATAAAAAGATGGTCAAAATCGTGCTTTGAGGAGTTGCTCCTATCGAAGAAAATCAAGCTCTTTCAGCATCTGAAATCAAAAAAAGCTGGAGACCAAGCTTTCAAAGAATCCAATCTTTCTTTGCTCAAGGAGTAGAAGAACTCAGAAGAGACCTCAATAAAGCCGCAGCAAAAAAAGAAAATAAAACTGACTCTCAACAAAAATAACCCAATCTCTTTAGTTGATCACTTATAGATATGGCAAAGTATAACCTAGAAACGATTGTTTCTCGAGCAAAAAGAAAAGGATTTGTATACCCAAACTCAGAAATCTATTGAGGACTGGCAAATGCCTGGGATTTTGGACCTTATGGATCTTTACTCAAAAAAAATATCTCAGACCTTTGGGTTAAGCATTTTACTCAAGAGAGAGACGATGTAGTTTTTATGGATACGGCGATTATTGCACATCCAACGACCTGGCAAGCCAGTGGGCATCTTGCTTCATTTTCTGATGCATTGATCGATGATAAGAAGACAGGAAAGAGATTTAGAGCTGATAAAATCATTGAAGAATATTTTGAAAAAGTAAGAAACTGACTTTCAGATGAGGATCTTGCCTCTAAACTTCAGGTTTCAAATCTTTCTCCTGAATCACGAGGAAATGAAGGAATGAAAGCCTTTATTGAAACTCACATTCCTAATAACCCAGAGACATGAAATCCTGCTGAATGGACAGAATGTAGAAACTTTAACTTGATGCTTGGAACCAACCTTGGTCCAGTAGCTGATGAAAGCTCAAAAGTTTACCTTAGACCTGAGACTTGTCAGTCACTCTTTACTGACTTTAAAGCAGTACTTGATAGTACAAGAAATAGAATCCCATTTGGACTTGCACAAATCGGAAAAGCATTTAGAAATGAGATCACTCCTGGGCAATTCCTCTATAGAACGAGAGAGTTTGAACAGATGGAAATTGAATACTTTGTACCTGCAGATCCTGATAAAGCAATGGCCATCTACAATCAATGGAAAGAGGACTGTATGTATTACTGGACTAAGATCATTGGGATCAACCCAGAAAATCTCAGATTTAAAGACCATGATAAACTCGCCCACTATGCCGCAGCTGCTGTGGATGTAGAGTATGCTTATCCTCGAGGATTTGGAGAGATTCAGGGGATCCATAACAGAACTAATTTTGACCTTACTCAACACCAAGAACATAGTAGTAAAGACATGCAATATACTGATCCATTTACTGGAGAGAGATATATCCCTCGATGTATTGAGGCGAGTTTTGGACTCGGTCGTCAAGTAATGGTAACTATGCTTGAATTTTATGATGAAGAACAGCTTGAAGACTGAACTTCTCGTGTGGTTATCCACTTTCCAAAACAACTCGCACCAATCAAATTTGCAATCCTTCCTCTCATCAAAAAAGATAGCGATCAAGTACAAATTGCTGAAGATATCTTCAAGAAACTGAGCAAAATTTGTAAATGTGAATATGATGATAGCGGAGCTATTGGAAAAAGATATAGAAGACAAGATGAAATCTGAACTCCTTACTGTATCACTATTGATCAGCAGAGTAAAGAAGATGGAACAGTTACGCTTAGAGATAGAGATACTATGGAACAAATCAGAGTTAAGATTGAAGATTTGCCAAACTATTGTTAATAATCAATATTGAAAAAACACCTTGGAAAACTTAATCCGAGGTGCTTTTTTTATTCTAGAGATTTAATTCTACTACGATCTTTCCCCTTTTAGCAGTGAAGCTCTTTTCTCTCTCACTATGAGCAAAATACATAGCACTACTCCTATCAGGATCAACAATAAAACTCGCCTCGTTAGCATGCTTTCTACAAGGATTTTAACAGCAAAATCTTCTGCAAGTTGAGAAAGCCAAAACACTAACTGAAGCAACCACTCGATTGGAACTGTCCAGAAGCTCCATCCTGTCATCCTACTCAATACAAGGCTGACAAATCCACCAATAGTAATCACAGGGACAAGAGGAACGACAAAAAGATTAACCACAATACCTGTCAAATTAGTACTTCCCACAAAAAAAAGTAAAATAGGCAAAGTCCCCAGACTTGCTCCAAAAGTAGGTAATCCATATTCTTTTAAGAGTTTTTCAAGGAATAAAAGTCTGACTTTTTGATCTTTTTTACTCTTTGAAATTGGATTCTCAATTGAGGATTGTTGTTTGAGAACATATCGCTCTGAGACTGCTAGGATTCCTACTAGTGCTCCAAAGCTTAGGAGAAACCCTAAATCATAGGCAAGAAAATAGGGATTATAACAAAGCATTAGTACAAAAGCATAACTCATCAGTCTCCATATCTTGACCTCTCTCCCTCGGAACAGAGCAAGTAAGGAAAGCACAGACATAATCAACGCCCTCACGACACTTGAATCTCCTCCAGCAATCAAAGCAAAAGCTACTACCCCACAAATAATCACTGCATTTCTCAGATAAAAAGGCAAAAAGAAGAGTACTGCACTTAGAAAAACCACAATCATCACCAAATTTCCTCCACTCACTGCAATAATATGCACAATTCCACTATCGACAAACTGCTGATATTGCGAGTTGCTAAGCTGAGATTTATCTCCAATAAGCATTCCAAGGAGCAATGCTCACTCTTTTGGACTGAAAAAGTCTGAAATCTGACTCCTCACCCAGCTCCTTGCAGTCAGAATTCGATCTTTTTTCTCTTCAAAAGCTGATTTTTTAACGATAAACTTTGGATACAAGGCTCCTTGATAGCCCTTCATCAACATTCGCTTCTCATAACTAAATTCATAACTAAGAAAATCAGCCATCTGATCAAATCTATCCCCACTTGTACTATGGAAAAATCTCTCAGCATAAGTCTTATCTCGATCAATAGATTTTTGAGAAGCTCCGATAAAGTATATATCTCATAACACTAACGGCTCCGAGGTTTTTAAAGTAAAAACCTTATTATCAGTAACGGATTTGACAATATAACGATCTTGCTTACTTTGCTCAAGGATCTGAAAATCGCCTACAAGGGATTGCATTTTTGGTTCTTCTCTGGTTTTTTGCCATCAAAAAGTCCAAAAATTCTGACCAATTTCAGGAGCATTATTTCGCCAAAAGATTTGACAGCTCAAGAGGGCTATAAACCAAGCTCCAAAGATCAAACCGATTAGCTTGCTTCAGATTTTTAGACCTTTTTTACTGATCAGAAGAAAGAGAGTAGCCACAATAAGCGCAAAAATCAAAAAAACGAGTCCCCATACTAGCGACTGGAAACTCGTAAAAACTCGGATGAAAACTGCAAAAAGAGCAAGAAACATCTGGTTTATTAATAACAAGTTAAAAGGTTTTTATATTTTTTAATTTTGTAAACTATAATTCCAAACTGGATATTTCATAGGAATTCCTGTTGGTTGAGTTTGAGGCTGCTTAAGAGATTGCATGAGCATGAGCAAATGATATTCCAATGCCTCAACTCTTGCTTGCAAAGCGGCAATTTCTTTTTGATTGTTATTTTTTGTGATAAGAGCTTCTTCAGAGTCAGATTTTTCATTCTTGTCTGAAGCGATCTCTACGATAAATTCAGGCTCAGAAGCCTTCTCTCCTGTAAGCTCTGCCTCTTCAGCATTAGCACTTAGCGTCCCCGTAAGATTCTCTCCAGTAGTGTTTTCATTTTCTCCTGAAAACAAGGCTGAAAGCTGATCTTCTTGGTTGTTTTCTTCTTGGGTTTCAGAGATTTTTTGCTCTGGATTTGCAAGACTAGCCTTTACCTGAGTTGGGATAACCTGGATCCAGAAATCTCTCCCTTCAAGAGTCCATTCTCCAGCACACCAAAAAGCAGCTAAAGCTAGCATCCAAACTACACTTGTCCAAAAAAAAGTTTTCATGATAATATTATTATAAAATAAATACTAATTAATCTCCTCAAAGTCAATTGGCAAAGGCGCTTCAAAACTAATTATTCTCCCATCTAAGTTGGTAAATTGATATTTTCGACAATGAAGTAGCTGCCTTTTGATACCGATTTGCTTATTGAGGATTCTGTTGATCACAGGCTTTCCATAGATCAGATCTCCAAGCACTGGATAATTTTCACTTGAAAGATGAATTCTAATCTGGTGCATTCTTCCGCTATAGAGCTTAACTCTCACGAGAGAAATCTCTCAGAGCAAAGGATGTTTGCGCGTCTTTTCACATCGGCATTCTGTTTTAGACTCAAGTCCATCACTATCATTGAGCTGCATCTGTGCTCTTGCAAATTTTGCATTGTAGGTCTTCTCAATGGCCTTGTCAATGACAAGATGTTTTGGAAACTTCCCTGCGACTCGCGTCATATAGTTTTTGCTTATTGCACGATCTCTGATGATTTTATTGATGTATTGAAGAGATTCGTAATTTTTTGCTGCGATAAGCACTCCTGAGGTATCCTTATCCAATCTATATCAGAAAGAAGGTTTAAAAGTCTGACTTTTGTCTTTGGTATATCCCTGCTTCTGACAATAAAACTCCAAATAATCATTCATACATGGATCATTTCGATGTTGAGCACTAGGATGAATAACGATTCCAGCCGGCTTATTGAAAACAATCCAATCCTCATCTTCATACAAAATCCAGGTTTGAACCTCATCTAAATCAATTTTCTGAAGTTTTCTTTCCTGCTGTGTCAAAGTCAGCTTTTTATCCTTTTTGCCTAACAACTCTTCTGGAAGCGTCAAAATATCTCCAAGCACCAATCTCGCCTCTTCTTTGGTCTTTCTACCATTGATACGAATTTCTCACTTACGAATTCGAGAATAAATATCCGAAAGCCTTACTTGCGGATAGGGTTTACAGTATTTTCTCAAGAAACGGTCACATCTCTGATTGGCTTGATCTGCCTGGATCGTAATTTCCATCATAGAAAAGGATATAAAAAAATCTGATTTTGCTTTTTGGTTATTATTAGGGGTATGATTTAGTTTTTTTCAAGGTTAGATAACAGATTTTAGTCTATAGTTTTTTCACTTAATTGCAAGGTTTTATCCACATTCCATCTCCAAAACTATAAAACTTAAAGTCATTTTGTATCGCAAACTCATATGCTTGCAAGGCATTTTCTCTCCCCATAAATGCACTAATCAGCATCAAAAGCGAGCTTTTTGGTAAATGGAAATTGGAAATCAGCTCATCGACGAGTAAAAACTTAACTCCAGGTCTAAGAAAAAGTCTTGTTTGGATAAGGATTTCTCAAGAATCAAGAAAATCAATCTTTTGATCTGGAATAAATTCTTGGACTCTTGAAAAGTCTAGATCTTGAGTGAGATTATCTCGCCAGGCAACCACAGCTGAATCAAGCGATGATATCAGACTTTTTTCTTTTTGAAGAAAGCGCCAAATATAAGGTAAAGACTCTAGATATCTCACCATCGTAGTCCCAACAGGAAGAAGTTTTTTTCAAGCAAGTTTTGCATTCATAATACGACTTCGGATGCGCATATTGATGATCATAGGCTCAAAATGAAGCTTCTGATTGGTAATATTCTCTTCCCAAACTGGCTTAAAGGTCCCCAATCCAACATGCAAACATACTCGCTCAAAATCAACCCCTCTCGACTCCAAACCTGCAATCAACTGTGGAGAAAAATGCAAAGATGCCGTAGGAGCAGCTGCAGAGCCAAGTTCCTTAGCAAAATAGGTCTGATATCGCTCCTCTTTTTCTTTTTCATATTTTATGTAGGGAGGAAGTGGCATTTCTCCATACTTTTCAAGAAAATCCAACAAATCCATCCCTTTGATCTGAAAAGCAATTCCATTTTCTGTAAAAGCTAGACTCAAAAAGCTGACTTTTTCATCGATAACAATCTCAGATCCTGGCTTAAAATGCTTTCCATCGGAAACTAAACACTCAAACTGATCTTTGCCAAGTAGACTGTAAACAAAAATTTCCCCCTTATCCAAACCAACCTCATATCCATTTTTTTTGATGATTTTGACTCAAGAAAGGGGGATTCTTGCCTTAAATACTTTGGTCCTATTGAAAAACAACAAATATTTACTATCCAAATGCTCGAGCAGATTAAGGAAAGTAGTTTGAGTATAACTATATCATCAGATTCCATTTTCCTGACAAATAAGGAGTTTTGCAGAATGGACAGGCTGAGCAGGAACCTGAGCTATCAAAGACTGCGGCAAATCATAATCATAACTTTCAAGTTGCAAATCCTTATCGATCATTTTCAACTAGAGGGAATAAAATGTAGCATTATCTTATAGAAATCCTGCTAGTTTGCAAAGCAAAGGAGAAAAAACATAAAAAAACTCCTAGAAAAAACATCAACAAATTAAAAAAAATCAGACTTTTTTTGACTTTTTTATAAAATGTAAATATAATTATTTTGATTTTTATATATTGTGGAGACACAAGATGAATGAAGCAATAAAGAAGATTGTTGAACCTAACGAGCAACAGGACAGTCTAAGAAGTGAAGAGGGAAAAGAGAAAGCAACAGAAGAAGTTATTTCATCCTCCAAAGAAGGAAGGAAGAAGCTAGAGAAAGAAGTGATAACGCTCAAAAACACGGCAAAAAAACTTAGAGATCTAGCAGATGAAATTGATCCAACAGATAGATCTGAATCTGTAGCTCTTTCTTCTGAATCTCAAAAAAAAGAAAATCCTGATCCTCTTCAACAAACAGCTCTAGAACAAAACTCAGCTCAAGAAAATAAAGATCCGTCCTCTTCTCACACTAGTTTGGACAAACAAACTACGAGCACTACGCCAGATCAAACTACATCATCTCCAAAAGAACAACTCCACTCTACTACTCCAGCTCAAAATACTGAACAAACAAAACCTTCTCAAGATAACTTACCTCCCACAAAGGTAGAAGACTCTCCTAAAGTTTCTGAAACTCCATCAACAACATCAGAAGAAAAGCAAGCTGAAGCATCTCAAAATACTCAAAGCGAAGCTCCCGTTTCACAAGTACAGCAACCAACTCAAGCTCCTTCAACAAACTCTGAAAAAAATCAACTTGAAGAAAGTCAAAGTAAATCACCTGATTCAGAGGCTCCACAACAAGCTCAAACCGCTGAGACACAAGCTCAACAACCAACTCAAACTGAAACTCAACCACAACTTAGTGAGGCTCAGAAACTTGCACAAGTTCAACAAATCTTAGGATCTTTTGAGGCAAAGTTTAGAAATTTACAGGTAGAATCAAATAGTATCGCAATCTCAGCAGCTGAACTTTCAAGTTTGGACCAGCTTTCTGGTCTACTTCAACAAGCTCCTGTTCTGCCATGAAGCGCTGAGGAGAGAGCACTTTTGATCAATAGTCCTGAAGCTCGTAAAGACTATATGGATGATTTGAAAGCTCAAATCGAAGCCGAAAAAAAAGCTGCAAATGATTTAAAAAAGATAGCAAAACTCCAAGAAAAATTAGCGCGTGTATCAAATCACAATAACTATAACCTCCTTAAGGCAAACTCCCTTGCTAGCATCAATAACATTCTTCAAAACTGAACCTACCTTGATGCAAAGCTTCAGCTTCCTAGAGAACAAAAATTTGCTTTAGAACTCTATAAAAATAGAGAAAAACTTAGATTTCAGCCAAAAGTTGCTCTGACAATAGATGGAAGTACTGTAGAAGTGTATAACTGAAGTATGATCTGACAAGCAGTAGATTTTTGAACTAAGATCGACAACTGTAACCAACCTGTAAATATTGTAGAAAAGCTCCTTGTTGAAAACACAAAAATGAATCTTGATCAAGCCAGATTCACAACAAAAGCAATCACGACCGTCGGGGTACTCGCCGGAGCATTTTACGGACTCAAATGGCTCTTAGGAGATAAAGATAAGGAATGAAATCGAAGTTTTGGGCTATCTCCTAAAAAGCTCATTACTACAGCAGCAGTTCTCTTTGGTGGAAACGCTCTTACGCAAGCAGCTACAGGAAAATGAGCACTAGACCTTATAAATGAATTCCGGAAAACAGGAAACAATCCATTCACCAGTGGTACGTATGAAAAAGCAAAACCAATCGAACAAATTACTCTTGACCAAACTGCCTCACAAATGGCACTACTTGGTGTTCCTTATGCTCAACTTGCTCAATCTACAGCTCCAAGAAGCTGACCTGTTAGTTCGATAGACCTTGTAGCTCTTCAACGCTACTATGAAGCTCAAATTACTCAAGCAAGAGCTGCCAATCTTCAAGAACAAGTCAATCAGCTTTGAGCTCAACTCTCAGCGATCAAAGACATTATCAATAATCCTAATGCTACCCAACAAATCAACCAAACCCTCACAAGCATGAATCTTCAGGCACAAGACCTTGCCAACCCAGATAATGCAACAATGACTCTTGATGAGCTCTTATACAAAAATAACAATAATAGAAAAATTCTTGAACAATATATGGAAACCAATAATCTCATCATTGCACCATGAAAAAAGGACGAGATCAGGGCAAAAATTATTGCTAAAGGAAGCGTTCTTACAGAATCAGCTATGCTTTCACTCAAAGATGATGGTCTCCTAATTCCAAACATTCCTGCAAACACAGAAATCCAAAAACTAACAATTTCTCCTAACAAAAAACAAGCTCTAGAATCAGCTTTAAGAAAATTTTGAGAGAGTTCAGAATTTAATAATATTAAACTCACTGCATTAGATGCACAACAAATAAAAATACAATCTGATTCAAAGGAAGTTGTAATTAATCCAGAAACTTTGACGATCCCAGGATTTATTGGTAGTGATGGAAGTGAGATTCAGCTACAGGACCATGAAGAACTGCTCCATGTTGCGCTATTTATAAATCAAACAAAAGCTAAATTTTGGAATCAAATGCCAGACCACACAAAAAAGCTAGATACTCAACGACCTTTTTCTCAACCATGAGGACGAGAAAATTTCAAGGGACGACAGGGAATTATCTTTAAGGGAGCATTATCTACAGAAAACTTCTTAGGTTCTAGTCTTCCATGGATTTCAGAGATGAACCAGTATCCTACAATTGAGAAGGGAGATACTAGAGATCACCTAATCAACTATCTGAACAAAGAGCGAAAAAAAGATCATCCTAATAACTATAATCCTACTGCCTCTGAGAAAAAATAATCTACTTGATCAGAAAATAGTGATAAAATCAGACTTTTAAATCTTTAATAGATTATCATGAGTGAAAAAAATCAAGAAAAAGATCTTAATAACAAAGAATCTAAAATTAAAAGATGGCGAGAAAAGCACAAAAAATCTATTAGGAATACTTTTCTTACTTTGTTAGCAGCAGGAGCAGTCTATCATACTGCTGATAAATGGACAAGTGCACAAGATAGACTTGAATCAGGAGCTACTGAAGCGAGGATTGAATCAGTCGTTGAAGAACAAAAAGTGCTTATAGAAGCCTACAATACATACTTTGACGAGTATGAAGCAATGGGAAAAACCTTGGTTGAACTTCAATCTGAAGGAGACCTTGCTGGATATAGAAATACCTTTGACCAGAGAGAAGCCCTACGAGAAGAAATTAAAAATGTTGAGGAAAGAATTGATAAGCTTGGAAGAAAGCGTCAAGAGCTAGAAATAGATCTCACAGAAGGGAAAGTACAAGCAGCAAGAGATATTACTCCGATTCCTCATGCTAAAGGGAAAGAGAGAAGAACTTTTAAAGAATATCAATAATTTAAATCTGACTTTTTATCTTTTTTATAAACGATATTATGAATACTACAGTTTTTTGGATTGCAATAGTTGTTGTACTTTTGTTTATTCTTTTCCTTTGTAGAAAGTACCTAGGAAGGATTTTGATCATCCTAATTTCACTGTCAATGATCGGAGGGATTTTCTTTTTGATCAATCCACAAGGAGCAATGAATCTTTGGAATAGTGTTCAAGGCTCTTCTAACTTGGAAAATGAAGATAAGAATCCTGAAGAATACTCATGGTTTGCCTCTCTTTTTGGGAAAAAGAATCTTGAAACTCCAACAATTGAAACCAGCACAGGAAGCGAAGAAACACTTAGTTGAACAGTAGAAGAAAGTGGGACACTTGTAGAGGATATAAGCGAAAACATCTCAGGATCTCTCGAAAATCTCACCAATAATTTGAGTGGAGATGCACTTGAAACCTCAAAAAAAGAAATCTTCCTTGAAGAAGGAATTGAAAGAGATGAAGCAGGGAATTACGTCTTTGATGCAGAGAAATATGAAGTTTGAGTAGTTGAGGGGAAACTCATCATCTCACTAAAAAAGGAAACTCCAGAAGCAGCTAATTCAGAAATTCAAGCAATCGATATTGATTCTGAAGAAGTCATTTCTGAGCCAGCAACACCAAAAACTAAAGCAAAATCTCCAGTTAAGAAAGCTACACAAAATTCATCCGCTGGACTCTCTGCGCAGGATCTTAGAGAAGCTGAAGCTCTCTTTGGAAGATAGTTTTTAATAACAGTAATAACAAAATAAGCCACTACTCAAGTGGCTTTTCTGTAAAAAGAATTTTTCAATCAAACTTTTCGAAGGTTAAACTTGGAAAGATCTGTTTTAAGAAAAGTTTTCTATGTTGACTGCAAGTTCAAAACTGAGCAATTTTGAGATAGTGTTTTTGGGTTCCATAGCCTTTGTGCTGATCAAAATCTCGCTCGGGATAGTTTTTTGCTAGAGAAATCATGAACTGATCCCTCTCTACTTTTGCCAAAATTGAAGCCATTGCTATTCCTCTGATCTTTGCATCTCCTTTGATGATTGTGTCCACAGGGATTTGCAAATCATGCATGAGCCCAAAATCAGTCTTTCCATCAATAAGCAATGAAAAATCTTGTTTTTGTAAATAATCGGAAAGTAAAGCTCTCACCTGATCAAAGGTCTGTTTTTTACTTTTTTTTGTTTTCTGATCACCAATAAAAGGGCTAAAAATCTGATATAATCCTCTGATAATTGCCATATTGATCGCTCTTGTCACCCCGAAGCGATCAATCTCAGCAGCACTTGCCTGTCCTGTCGCACATTGTAGCCCCTTGGCCCTCATCTGAGATAATAACTCATAAGAGTGAAATCTCTTTTTTTCAGTGAGCGCCTTACTGTCCTGAAAATCCTGATCTACCGTATCAAAATCCCAATTCTTGTCTTCTTTTACCACTCAGACATACAAAGGTCAAGCAAGCGGCCCCCTCCCTGCCTCATCTATAAAAATTCTCATATTGCATAAATTATCGCATAAACTTCTTTTTTAGTCTCAAATGCTTTGCGCTCTCAACTCCTCTAATACTCCAATAATCCCTCCAAACGTTTTAATTGGAATCACCTTCTGTTTCCATTCGCGAGCATTTGGCACACCTTTGATATATTGAAAAAGGTATTTCCTAAACTCGACAACTGCACGGTATTCTTCATCAGGTTCAATCTTGCTTTTCAATAGTTCTAAATCTGACTCCAGAGGATTATGGAAAATATAGTTTTCAACCTTTTCTCCTCGCTCTTCAAACCAAAGATCACATACAATCATAAGCTCTAAATGCTCTTTAATAAGTGCTATCTTCTCATCCAAACTTGCTTCATGTGGTGTAAAGACTCGAGGATTTCCAATAGCTCATTGCCCAATCATAATCCCATCAAATCCTCGTTGTTTACTTAACTCTTCTGCCTGGAGATAGCTCGACACTCCTCCATTTGCCATTACTGGGCAATTTACCTGAGATTTTACCTGTTTAATAAAATTAAAATCAGCATCTCAAGTATAAAGTTGCTTGAGCGTTCTCCCATGAATACTGATCAAATCACAAAAACGAGAAACCTCACTCAAAAATTTGAGCTGCTCAGGCTTATCATCTTCGGTAAGTCAGGCTCTAGATTTTACAGAGAAGGTCAGATTTTTAGAGCTTTTTACTATTGTTGAGAGTCCTTTTATCGTTTCAAGGGTCTCATCACGACGACGAAGCATATCTGATCATCAACCACATTTCATAACAGTATTGCTTGGACATCAGGTATTGAGCTCGATACCAGAAAAAAGATCTTGATAGTGATGGACTAGGATCTCAGCAGTCTGCCAAAGTGTCTTTTGATTTCCTCCATAAATCTGGGCGATAGGCTTTTGATCAGGAGTTGTCATAATATGTCTGATGACTTTACTTGGATTGATGATAAAACCATCTGCATTCATAAACTCGGTCCAAAGCTGGAGAGTATCATTATTACTATAATAGTTATCAAAAACCTTCTTGGTAATCAAACGAGTAGCACAGTTGGTAACCCCATCCATAGGAGCAAAACAAAGTTTCACAATAATCATAATTAACAGGTAAATATTGGTCATAACTATAAAAAACAGCTGCCAAAAATCAAGTCAAGCACAAAAAAACATCGCTATAAAAAGATCAGATTTTTATTTTTAATAAAAAAAACTCCGAGAGGAAATACCTCTGGAGCATTCCGTTTCGAAAGCCCCAAGCCCGATTTTAGTTAGTGATAATCGGTACTTATCATTTACTGATGCAAATCATAGGTATAGACTATCATCAAAACAAATCTTGGAGCTTTCAAAACTTGTGCTGTCCGATCGTATTGGGTAGTGGATCTGGAAAGCGGTTTTAGGTGGAATACCACCAACATAGTCACCTATTTTGCAAGGGTGTGTAGTAGAACCTTATCACTAAGTGATTATGTTACTGTGATTATACTCACAAAAATAAAAAAGACAAAAAAATCAGACTTCTTTTTACTATTTTACTTGACATTTTGGTATTTTGATATTTACTCTTGATTCTCTCAAAAAAATAAGTATAATCAAGTCTCGAAAATAAGTAAACGATTAAACAACTCAAAACAAAATGAAACAGAAAATTAAAAAGATCGCAGTACTGACGTCAGGTGGAGATGCTCCAGGCATGAACGCGGCGATTCGTGCAGTAGTGCGTACAGCTTGTGCTCTAGGCATAGAAGTCTATGGAATCCGTGGTGGATTTCGTGGACTCACCAATGGTGACTTCTACACAGAAAAAAACAAGCTTGTGGAGAAGACTCTGGAAAAGTATCTGGAAAAGTATCACTTTGTAGCTCCGCCAATCTACGAAACGGAAACGATGCAAACAGCATCTGTAAGTCAGATCATTGGTAAGGGGGGAACAATTCTTCTTACTTCACGGTTTGAAGAGTTTACCAATGCCAATGTACGAGCTATCGCTATCGAGAACCTTCGCAAAGAAGGTATCGAAGGACTTGTCGTCATCGGTGGTAATGGCTCCTATCAAGGTGCACATCTCATCGCTCAAGAAGCCCCTGACATACAAGTCATCGGCATTCCTGCTACTATCGATAATGATATTGCCTGGACTACTGAGACTATTGGCTTTGATACAGCGTCCAATACTCTTAGCAAACACTGTGATAACATTCGCTCTACTGCCAAAAGCCATCAACGAATTTTTGTTGTTGGAGCTATGGGACGCAAGGCAGGAGATCTTGCACTACGTGCTGGACGTGCCTCAGGAGCTGAAGCGATTTTGCTTCCAGAGTTTCCTTGTTCTGATGAACAACTCATCAAGATGTTGAAAACAAAGATGTCAGATGAGAGAACCTATGCACTCGTAGTAGTAGCAGAGGGAGTAGGAACCCCGGATGAAATTGCTGAAAAGCTGAAAAAAGCAGGCTATGAGGTCAAAACCTCAGATATTGGGCACGCCCAAAGAGGTGGGGTTCCTACCAATGGAGACCGTATCCTTGCTGATAGTATGGGCTATCATGCAGTCAAATTCTTGGAAGATGGATTGACGGATAAGGCAGTTTCCTTTGATGGCAAGATCTATACAGCAGTCGACTTTGAGAAGATTTTCACAGAACCAGATGTGGTAAAACATCGTATTCTAGCTGGGAATTATCGTCAGTACCAAAAGATCACACATGGGGAAGTAATCGTCCCCACCGATCTCTAGTGAATCACTAGTCGAAAAAGAGCAAGTCACCCTTGCTCTTTTTCCCATAATTTAGAAAGAGGTATTTTTACGAAGTGAATAACGCAAAGCGATATTCTTTACGAAGTAAATAACACAAAGTGATATTTTTTACGAAGTAAAATATTTTTTAGTTAATTTTTCAAATCATCATTGCTATCTATCAAAAAAATTTCTTCAATCTTACGATTAAAAATTTTTGCTATTTGAAAAGCAAGCTTTAACGAAGGGTTATACTTCCCCATTTCGAGAAATACAATCGTCTCTCTCCTTACTCAAACTTTTTGTGCTAATTCTTGCTGCGTCAAACCCAGTTCTAACCTAAATTGTTTGATATAGTTTTGCATAATTTCAAAAAAAATCTAAAAGTCTGAGCCTAAAGTCAGGTTTTGTCTGGATGATGAGAATACCATCCTGAAAAGCTTACCACCAAAAACAAAGATCCAACCCAAAAAATAGTTACAATATCTTTAGCGCTCATCTTATCCAAAAATGAGAAAAACCTATCCAAACAAAGCACTATCGGAACAAGGATCAAAAATACCTGAAATGAAGCCGCCAATGCAGTATATCCAACCTTTTTAAACATTTCATCAGTCTCAATGACAGAATTCTGTTTTTTCATCTTGTTTGCGATATGGAGCATAGTCCCTCCTCCTAACAACAATACCAACATCAAACCTACCACTGCAAAATATGCTGGATCTAGAAAATCAAAGGGGATTTGCCTAATTATATTAACAAAAACTCAAAACCCCCAAGCCATGAATAACATTCCTAGAAATTTCAAAAGCTTTTCTTTCCTCATCTTTTTTTTCTTAACAAACTAAAAAGTTATAAATACATAACAATATGTTATATATTTATAACCTACTAAAAATCAAGAGAAAGTTAGATATTTTTAACTTCTATCTGTTTTTACACGATACTTTCCGCATCTCGATTGATTTTAAAGCCTTTTTTGTGGAGCTGGAGCTTGGAAAATACAATATCCATAAAATTTCTGACTTCTTTCCCCTTTATCACTACTTGATACCTATATTTACCAAAGATTTTGTAAATCAAAGGTGGTGTGGTATAAATCTCCAGATCTTTGAGTTGATACTTTTCCTGCAAATAGAGTAATTCCTTGTGAAGCTGATCTACTTTTGTAAAAAGCTTTTCCTCAATCTCATCCTTGTACAAGATCAAGCAAAGTTCTCCATAAGGAGGATAATTATGAGCCTGACGGAATTCATTTTCAACAGCATAAAAATCTGATTTTTGCATCTTGCAAGCCATTCTGATACTATAATGCTCAGGATTCATCGTTTGCACCAAAAAAGTCGGGCATTGATGCTTAACAAAAGCCTCATAGAGAAAATAAAAATTTTTCTCATTTGCATTAAAATCAGGGATATTTAAGCCAATATCTGCATTGAGAAAAATCAAAAGATCAAATTTCCAATTTTTGATCGGAGTAGTAAGCAAAGAAGTTCAAATAATTATTGGATTTTTTGATTGAGACTTGAGGTTATCGAGCTCTGAAGTCAGCTTTTCTATCTTTTTTTGAGATCTGACGGTTTCAGACTCGACAATGAGAGATTCAGCTCAAAACCTTTCTTTGATCAACTGTGCAAGTTTCTGTGTTCCCATCCCAAATTCTTTGATCTTGGAACTGCCACACTGAGCACAGGTTTGTGGATAGAGATATTGTCTTTTACAAATATGACAAATCCCCATCTTCTGCCCGCTTGGGAGAAGATAATAATTGATCGCAACCGAACAATTTTCACACTGAGGAATATGCCCACAGCTATGACAAATTGTCCCTCAAGTATGACCTTTTTTATTGATTAGGATTCAGATTTTTTTGCCTGCTCTGAGATACTTTTCTACTCCTTTTTCAAACAACTCAGAAAAAATCTGATTCTCTTCCCTGAGCATATTTATCAGATAGATTTTTTTGTCTTGATGATTAAAAAGTTCGTAGTTCATCAACTTTTCTCAGCTAAAATTCGGAATGATTCTACTCAAGCCACCTCTAAAGTCAAATAAAATCACCTGACTTTAGTCCATAAAAAACATATCTTTTACTTGACATTTTCAATAAAATAATTATACTATCCTCTGTCAAGGATGGGTTCATTAACAGAAAATCTTATCAGATATTCTCAACGATATGTGAAATGCCCAATCCCTATATAGTAAGGATCAACTAATTCAAGAAAATTATGGAAACAAGAAGAACGGAGCGCTTAATTATTGAGGAAGTTAATCCCAATGAAGCGCGCTATGCTTATGTTCATTCTGGGTGCATAGCCTACAGTGGGGATGAACCGGTTAAACCTACTAACTCTGGGTGCATAGCCTACAGTGGGGAAGGAACGATTAACCTTCCTGATATGGGCATCGGATGCTATATCGGAGGTACTGTTCGTGGAAGAAGCAGAATCTGTAGCGAAAAGGCAATGGCTAAACGCTGATATAGGAATCGAAGTCTATTCCCTAACAGATACTAATCGATAAGATGCTTATTGATAAGACTTTCTGCCTGCTTCTTTCATCTCTCTGACAAAAATCTCCTTTAGTATTCTAATGGAGATTCAAATCTCCTTTGATATCTCTAAGGAGATTTTTGTTTTAAAAAAACCTGACACCGAGGTCAGATTTTATTATTTTTTTACTTCAATCCTAGGTTTTGAGGCCAAAAGAATGGAGAACGAGAGCATCACTTCGTTTCACACATGATCTCTGAGATCAACACTTTACCAGTACCTTGAGTAACTAGCGTAATCTTTCGATCCTCTTTGTATTGATGATCTGGCTGAATCGTATAGCTAAGTGTATAGGAATACTGCCTAGATTTTTTGGCTTCATCGACACTATTGGCAACAAAAAAGAGATTATCTAAGTTTAGATTGCCAACGAGGTTTCTACTGAAGATTCCAAGATTTTTTGCATTCCAATGATCCTTCCATGCCTTACTTCTCAACAACGGCCCTTGTACCAAAGCATTCATCGCATCAAACTCATTTGCGACTAAATGCTTATAGAACTGCTCTATCAAAGCTGTATCTCCACTACGATCAATGGTTGTTCATTCAGATTGAGTTCACGTTTGACTTCAAGATACTGAAAGAGATGGATTCACTCTCTGAACATTAGCTGATGCCTCTGTAGCAGTTTCTCAACTAACAACATCAGTTGTAGCAACATCTCCTGTCAAAATATTAGTGATACCATTTTCTTGGAGATCTTCTCCTGTTGTATCTTGCTGAAAATTTACATCAATTACTTCCTGATTTGATGATCCCTCATTATACCCCTGCTTGTAAATAAAAGCCTTATACACCGCAAACAGACAGAATGCAAGCGCAAAAATAAACATTATCACAATCCACAAGGGAACTTTCTCTGGTTTTTGAGGTCTCGAGTCTGGCATTGGTGCAACACGAGGAGCTCTAGGGGTTCTAGATCTCTCCACTGCCCCCCAAGTATTTTGTTGTTCTGTCATAGCATAGTGCTTAACAAATAAAGGTATAAGAAGTATATTTTCTCATACAAATAGCATTTTTATAGCTACTTATCGGAGAAAATCAAGAGATTTTTATACTCAGAAACTCTATTATAGAAAATTCAAGTCTATTATAAACCTGACTTCTCCTTGACATAAACAAAGGAAACCATAGACTAAAAGCGATTTTTATTCATAAGGGAGATAAAGAATAATGCAAATCAGCCAGCAACTAAACATAAAATGAGAGCGTGTATTGATACTCGGAAACTGGAGCTATAAAAATATGGGAGATGAGATTATTTTGCTCGGAACTATTCGCCTCTTACAACAACAAGGTAAAAAAATTCTGATTTCTGCCTATGATCCAGAATGGTTGAAAAGCTTTTTTTCTCAGTTTCCTGATATGCAGGATATCACCTATCTTCATGAATTTCCCAAGGGAATAAGATCAGGATTTCACTATTTTTTTTCTCCTCGTATCAAAGAAATTATCCAATACAGACAAGTTGATACAGTAATTATCTGAGGTGGAGAAATCCTAACAGAAGAAAGCAAAAATGCTTATCGATATTGGAACCTTGCACTACTCCCCCTCGCAGACAAATTAAAAAAAATCAATCTCTATCTGATGGGAGGGATCCAAACACCCAAAAAATCACTCAACTGCAAACTCTTTGGATGGTTGCTCAAGCGTACAAAAGCAGTTTATGCTCGCGATGAGGACTCTGTGCATGCACTAGAGAAACTTGGATATAAAGGCGCTGAATTCTTTATGGATACGAGCCGATTTGCCTACAATCGAACAACTGTTGAAAAAGAGAGTCCATCAGATAAGAAAATCGCTCTCATCAATTTGAATAAAAATGGTGAAAAATTTTATCCAAACCTTCTTGCTGAATGCAAATCTCTTCTCCAAGAGGGCTATGAGCTTGCTTATGTTCCTGTGAGCAAATGAGAGTCCCCTGTTTATAACGATCCTCAATATCAAACGCAACTTGAAAAAGATCTTAATATAACCATGGAGAGTATCGATTGGGAAGAAAATTTTAGTACATTTCTACAGAAGGTAAAAGGAGCTGATATTATCATCACGGGAAGATTACACCTCTTTTTGATTGCCTCCTATCTTTGAGTAAAGACAAAGGTTTTCCCCTATCAAAAAAAGATCCTAAAGATGACATCTATTCTAGAGAGACTCAGAATACTGAAATAGAAAAAAACTGATCTCAGATTGAGGTCAGTCTTTTTTTTGGTTGAAAACTATTGGTCAATATGAAACTTTTTTGGATTTTTTGATTTAAATTCTGCAGGAGATAGAAATCTTTCTATGATAGCATCGAGCACCTTATCTACATTTTCTCAGGTCTTCCCAGAAACACAAATAATTTCTGACTTATCCAACCCAATCATATTCTCAATCTCTCCAGCAACTCTATCTGGATTCGCTGCAGGAAGATCAATTTTATTGAGAACAGGAATGATATCAAGACCTTGATCAATAGCCTGATAGAGTGTAGACAGGGTTTGAGCCTGGATTCCTTGGCTTGCATCTACGAGCAAAATTGCACCTTCTACTGCAGCCAGTGAGCGAGAAACCTCATATTGAAAATCTACGTGTCAAGGAGTATCTATCAGATTGAGTTCATACCCTTTTCGTTGCATTCTTGCTGGAGTTAGCTTAATAGTAATTCCTCTCTCTTGCTCAATATCCATACGATCCAAAACCTGAGAATGATTAAGTTTTCTTACTGTTTCTGTAATCTCAAGCATTCTATCTGCAAGGGTGGACTTCCCATGGGCAATATGCGCAATGATACAAAAATTTCTAATCTTATCCATAGTATGATAAATAGTCTTAAAAGTCAGATTTCTTTTATTATTTTATGTAATATTTTTTACTAATCTATAGTTTTCCTAGACAAAAACAAGTGTTTTTATTTTATACAAAAAAGTATCGGGAGTTTTTCTTGTTCATTAAAGTTTAAAACTCTTCGATCTGAGCTGCTTATTGAGGTAGAAGGTCCTCCATCAAGATTGACTGCATTTTGGATATCAAGTTTAAGAAGCTCATCAGCAACTTCATCTAGAGTAAGATTATTTCTGAAAACAACGATAAGGCTTTTTGTTCATTTTTGAGCTACAAGAGTCCTTGGGTGAGGAGTATTTCGATGAGAAATCGACTGAGTAAGGTCGTTATTTTTCTTTCATCATTTAATGAGTCGTGGTCATGCATTGAAGACTAATGCCCCAGTCATAACCACCTCTCTATTAGCCACAAAAAGCTGAACTCTTCCTTGTTTTTCATCAAAGATGAGCGTTTCTCCCAGGTTGGGATCAGAATTTTCTATTTTTTTGTAGTTAAGGCTTCCCGTTGCCGTAAATCGCTCTCCTGCGGGGAAGAATCTTTTGCCGTCTTTGCCAAAATAACTACCATTAACGACATATTTACATTTTTTTTCATCTTGGAGGTTTTTTGTAGTGCTTCCTTCTGAAAAAAAGAGAAGTTCACTTCCAGAAGAAATTTCAACAATAGTGGGATTATTATACCAAAAACTCAGGGATAATCCAGAGACTGAAATGAGGATCAAAAGACTTATTGGTATGATCTTTTTCCGCATTTCTAGTATTCTAAAAAATAAAAAAAACGAAATCTGATTTCGCACGGTGTTTTTGCGTTCGGAAGATTAGGGATTCGAACCCTAGATACGGTTGCCCGTATACATGTACTCCAAACATGCGCCTTCGACCGCTCGGCCAATCTTCCATTTAAGTTTGCCCTGACCCGGAGTCGAACCGGGGTTACAATCTTCGCAGGATTGTGTCCTATCCACTGAACGACCAGAGCAGCATTTCCACTATATTGAAAGCCTCAAGAAAAACAAGAGAAAAAAAGTCTGATTTTTTTTGTATTTATTTTTATTTCGATTATAATTAGGTGTAATTTATTTTTATTAGTATTTATACAAATGAAAAAACATCTTGCTTTGGCAGCTTTGATCACGCTCGCCTCTCAGGCTGCAACCTATGCTGCCACTCCTGTACTCAATCTAGATAATGCATTGAGAGGGAAAAATCTTACTTTTGGATACACCGAAACACAAAATGTAACTGTTAAGGGATTTCAAAATGGATCTGGAGATTCTAAGACAAAGGATTTCCTTATTTCTTCACCTTTGCTTAAGGATGCAAGTGATGTAGAAGTTGAGGAATACTCAATCCTTATCTCTAAAAAGCCTATCTCTTCTTATAAGACAGCATCTGGAGAGTTGGCACTTACAGATTTTGATGAGACAAAGCATCTTCTTTCAGCAGATGATAAGGCAGCTTCAGAAGTTAGTCTTAAGTTGAGCTCTGCAAATTTTGAGGAGGCAACAAATTATTATGGTGTAGTAGTTCCTACAGATGATAATGTGCAAGAAGGATCTCATTCAAAGGAATTTTGTTTCAATTTTGCTGATGAAAAATATGCAGAAGGTGATGCTTGTAAGACTTTTGGCGGAGCCGGTGATACTGCATCAGAATCTTCAGAAGCTGATGAGGAACATGGAGCTGCAGGAGCTGATATGAGACTTGCTAGCATTTCTCATACCGTAACAGAAGGAAATAAAGTTATACTTACTTGGAAGGCACTTGCTGCATCTGCAAATGTTGAAATTCAGATTTTTGATAAGGAACTTAATGAATTCAAAAAACTTGCAACAGTTCCTATGACTCAAGAAAAGTTTGAATATCAAGCAAAGGAGTCTGATCAAGAATTGATCTTCAACTTTATTCCTAGAGATGAAAAAGGAAAGGAAATTAGATACGAACTTAATGCAAGAACAGAATCTGAACCAAAGGCAGAAATCAAGGCTGTTCCAAAGGTTGGACCAGTAGAAGATATGATGCTTATCGTAGCAATCAGTGTGCTTGCTTATGCAGGATACAGACTTCTAGCAACAAATAAGGCAGAATAATAACTATAAAATAGATAAAAAAGACTGACCTCAATCTGAGATCAGTTTTTTTTATTTCTTTACATTATAACTATCAGCACCTTAACTAGCCTATCCCAAGAGATCTTGTATCTCCTGCAGTCCTTGTTCAGATATCTTATAAGATTTTCCACCCAAAGTAATTTCTATCGAACCTTGATGAACCTTGATAATTGTGATAAGTTTTTGAATTTGATCAAGAGATTCCGGCAAATCTCGGGAAAGTTTCTGCTCTCAAGAAGTTCATTCTTGATCTTCTAGAACCTCCTGCTCTGAAGAAGCATCTAATTCAAATTCAGAATTTTCATTTTCTTCTATTATGATTTCATCCTCTTGAGCAAAAGAATCTTCATTCTCGATTATTTCTTCTTCATAATCAGAAGGCAAAACTTCATCCAAAAGCTCTGCTGGGTTTTCTTCAAAATCATCAGAAGAAATCTCAATATCTTGTTTTTTCTCTACAACTGGATTCTGAATTTCTGCCTTTATTCTTTCAAGCTCTTGCTTTTTGATATCTCCATATCTCTCTTTCTTAGCTCTTACAACAGTTCGCTCTGGATCAAACCTTCCCCCTGCCAACTTTTTGAGCTTCTCATATGAAGTTTTAACAAGTTTATCAATATAGACTCTACCGTTACTTTTACTTCCATAAAGAATGATAAGATCAAACTTCTGGAAATTGAGTACATCTTTGGTAAAAAATTCCCAATCTCCTGAAATATCTTCAATCTTAATAAAAAATCCTTTTTTCTTTGCTCTCTGGATTTCTTTAATATATCCAATCACAATAAATTTTGGAAAAGATTCTGCTTCTTTAACCTGATTGAGAAAAGATCCTTTTTTGATATGAAGGTAGAAACCATCGAGAGGATTCCCTGAAAGAAAAGATTTTAAAACATCCTGCTCCATCATCAACCTCTCCATAGGAGTCGAAGGTTCATCAATGGCTTTAAGCTGGATAGTAGTATCCAATCCCACAGGTCAAAAGAGTCAAAAATCAGCATTAGAGATATTTTTACTCCAATCGATCATTACCTGGATATTTTCCAGAAGCATTTTTCTATCTCAAAACCCATCCAAAGCTCCTGCCTTGATTAAGCTTTCAAGCGATTTTTTATTGACAATACTTGAACATCTTTTGAGAAAATCTTCAAGTGATGAGAATTTCCCATTTTGGACCCTTTCTTGCTGGATCGTTTCTCAGATTTCAGATCCTACCCCCTTTACTGAAAAGAATCAAAGTCTGACATCTTCATCGATCGCAGCCACATGATTAAACGATTCGTTGATATGAGGAGGAAGTACTCTAATTCCAGAATTTTGGATCTCTGAAATATAAAAACTCTGTGTATCGATATCTTCCTCTACCGATCTGATAAGTGCCGCACTAAACTCTAGAGGGAAATGCGCCTTGAGATAAGCTGTTTGATAGGCAATCATCGCATAACATACCGAATGCGACTTATTGAAAGAGTATGAAGCAGCAGGCTCAATCATTTTTTCATAAATCGAAGTTGTTGTCTCTGGTTTATAGCCTCTAAAAGTTTGTCCTCTCTGAACAAACTCTTTCTTAAGCTGTTCGATTACTTCTTTTTTCTTTTTCCCGATTCCTCTTCTGAGCATATCTGCCTCACCAAGCGAAAATCCTGCCATTGCTTGCACCAGAAACATTAGCTGCTCCTGATAGATAGCAATTCCATAAGTCAAAGACATAATAGGACTAAGATCCTGAATCAGTTTTTGATTTTCTTCTTCTGCGACTTCAGCACTATATTTTCTAGTCAACTCGGCTCTGAGTTCATCTGTCATATAGGTTACTGGTTCACGACCTTGTTTTCTCTCAATGTATCTCGGAATAAATTCCATTGGCCCAGGACGATAAAGAGCATTCATCGCTACCAGATCATTGATAGAGTTTGGTTCGAGCTGGATAAGGAATTTTCTCATCCCTTGCGATTCGAACTGGAAAATTCCTGTTGTCTCTCCCGCCTTGAAAATCGTATCATAGGTAAACTCATCCGTAATATCAGGCTGAAATGAAGTTGTCTTGAGAAAATGAACAAACATCTCAGGCAATTCTTTCCCCGCCTTTTCATATCTGTTCTTAATGATTTTGATACAGTTTTTGATGATAGAGAGATTTCTCAATCCAAGAAAATCCATCTTCAAAAGACCAATCTGTTCTAGTGTCGGTCCATCATACTGACTAACAAGCGTATGGTCATTTTCCTTTGCATATTGCACTGCTGAATAGGTTGAAACAGCTTCTGGAGCGATAATAATTCCACAAGCATGCACCCCCAACTGTCTAATATTTCCCTCAAGTGACATTGCATAATCGAATGCCTGTTTTACTTTTTCATCTGACTCATAAATATTTTGCACTTCCTCATACTCAGGAGCAGAATCTTTGATCAGATTTTTTAGGCTTACTTTTTCAGGAATAAGGTTGGAAACCTGATTTGATCTTTCGAATGGTACTCCCACCGCACGTGCAGCATCTTTGAAAGCTGCTTTAGATGCCATTTTCATAAAAGTACCTATTGAACATACTTTCTCCT
The DNA here is from genome assembly GCA_013333295.2 of candidate division SR1 bacterium. GTDB lineage: Bacteria > Patescibacteriota > Gracilibacteria > Absconditabacterales > Absconditicoccaceae > HOT-345. The sequence continues at coordinate 24,998 of JABCPD020000027.1, forward strand.
CTCCATATTTTTGTGTACAATAATTTATCACATTTTGTCTCTGAGTATCTTCAAAGTCGATATCAAAATCGGGCATTGAAATTCTTGCTGGATTGAGAAATCTCTCAAAAAGTAGATCAAAGGGCATAGGATCCACATCCGTAATCTCGATCGCCCAAGCAAGCAAACTTCCTGCTCCAGAACCTCTTCCTGGCCCTACTACAATCATTTGTCTCTTGGCCCATCTCACATAATCTGATACAATCAAAAAGTATGAATTAAATCCCATTTCTCTGATTACCTTGAGTTCATACTCGAGTCTCTCAATATAATCTGCAAGTGAATATTTGGAAGTTTTGAGAGGAAATATCTCACGAGATTTATCAATAAGCTCTTGTTTAAAAGGAGTATAGGTTTCGTGAGTAAAGCGCTTTAAATCATCAGGAGAGGTCTCTGGTACCGACTTTTCTAATTGTCCTTTATCTGAGGTTTTGACAAGCTTGATCAAAGTATCCTCATCTCGCCCCAACCCCAATCTAAAATCTAATCCCTTGTATGAGAGATAGCGAAGCTCAAATTCGTGAATATTCATAGTTGCCATCAAAGCATAAAAAGGGATAAAAAGGCAGATTTAAGATTTTATTGATACTCTTCTCTATGGTTATTTAGTGAGTATCGGTTTTCTCTTTAAGAATAGGGATTTGATAGAAGATTTCAAGCTGAGCAGATGAGAAAATCTCACTTGCATTTTTTTTCAAATCCATAGGTTTAAGGCAGATTTTTATTGCTATTGTGGAGAGATGAAATTGGGATTTCAAAAGGTAAAGACTGAGCATCACATCCTTCCTGAATTTCACGATTTTCTTCGTAGGATTGAGCAAAATCCTGAAATTGCCCGTATCATCCCAGGGAGAATCCACAGACAACAGAAAGCCTCCTCTGAGCTTCGTTTCACGATTTCATATCCGACAGTTACTGGATTTAAAGCAAAAATGTCTAAAGGATCAACATCTCAGGAACTGTTTATAATTACTCGTGATGGAACTGGAGAGGTCGTTGCTGAATGGGTTTTGCAGCAGCGAAAACTCAACATTCACTAAATTTTTCTTTATTTGCTAAACTGGCGATTGTGCAGATCTTATGACTTTTAACAGTACTGTTCATAATAACGCTTTTTCGAACGCGATTTTTTCGTCAGATTTTTGCTCGTTTTTCTAATACCTCTATTTCAAAAACACAACAATTGATTTTCTCTGGATGCTTAGTAGGAGCCTTAGCAGGTTATGAGCGACTTTTTAGGTATATGGGACGAATAAGTATAAAAGACTCGGTCGGCGGGACAAGTGGTTTATTTTTTTGGCTATGGTGCGTGGGGATACTTATCATTCTTCGAATAGCTCGAAGCTTGATAAAAAGGGATAAAATCTGACTCAATAATTGGATATGAATCAGCATTCTGGCAATATTGATTCGATCTACCAGTAAGATCAGCTTTTGAGAGTCTCTGGGATCTGTTTTTATACTCATTCCCTATTACTTAGTCCTTGCCTATACTGAAGAGCTATTAAAATTTTCGCTCGCTCAATACGAAGAAAACACTGAAAATCAAACAAGCATATCACAGCTCTTGGCACTTAGCTTGTCTGTTGCATTCGCTTTTGCTTTGATAGAAAATGGTTTAGCTCTCATATTGATGCTATTAGGAGGAAATGAAGTTTCATCAGGATTTTTGATTGGAAGAGGGCTGGTTGCAACGATGGTACATTTATTGGCAACAGGAGCAATTGCATTAATACTTTTAAAGTTAAGAAAGGTTATTCGATATCTAGCTTATCCTCTCGCTTTAGGTGTAGGATTTCTTATTCATAGCATTTACAACCTAGGGCATGCATTTGGAATAGGAGCTATCAGCCTTGTTATTGCAGTTTGAGGATTTTTTGGATTAAGTTATCTACTCTATCATTTGGATGAGCTCTATTTGGATGGAGAAGAGAAAGATTAGTGGTGGATTTTGAATTATAACCAATCTTCTAATAAATCTCTTGAAAATAAAAGGAACCTTTTTACATTTTTGACATGATTAGTATAATGATCACTTTTATTTTTACCCTCCTCCATATTTTTTTCTTTCAAGGACTTTGATTGGAGAAATATGGGCTCATTGAAAAAGTTTGCCACTATGATCAATTTGTATGGGATGATCGATTTTATTGGAAAGAACCTTTTGATTTTAAGGATCCGTTTAATAAATCCTATTGGAATTACAAAATCATCCTACCACTTCGTAGAGCTCAAGTGTGTATAGAAAATTTTAATCGAAAAAAGAAGATCTATCCAATCAATGAAAAACCTAGGGATCGAAAAACTTTTATTCATTTTGATCATCCTTTTGAATGGAAAGAATGAGATCCTGAATTTCTAAAGAAGCCAAGCCCCTCGGTTGGGTATGATACTTCATATATTTATCCACTTCGAGGTTCTGATATTGTTTTTGACCTCAAGGATTTTCCTGATTTTATTCCTCTACAAAACATGGGAATTCAATCTTACCTAGGGACAATATCCTATACAAGCGGATACATCGTTTTGCCTGCGATCGGCTATCCTGTAGATGCAGAGACAATAAATCTTTATCAGCAAAATCATTTTAGTGGATTTTGATATCACTCTCATATCAAATATCGTTGAGAATTCAAAAATGCAATTATTCGAAATGGAGGAAAAGAGTATCCCTATTTTATTTGAGACGATAAAGATCGAGTCTATTATTTTGCCTGAGCTGACATCGAAAGAGTCAAAAAAGAAAAAGACTTTCACCTTTTGTATACTTCTGAACGATAATTTCCTAAACTTATCAATAACAAAAAAAGACTGAAATCAGATTTCTCAGCCTTTTTTATTTTCAAGACGGAATAGAGAAAAAATTATCCATACTATGCAATTTCATCACACTCATACTCGGCACAAAAAAACTCACCGTCTCTCCCACATAACTAAAGAGCGAAACTGGATCTCAAAGAATCTTATAAGTATGAATTGTTGTAGTTCGAGGAGCTTTGAGAAGTGTGTCTTTGAGCATTAGGATAAAGATTTTATTGGGAGCAGAACCAGGATTAAAAGTACAACAATAATCTACCTCTCTATGTTTTGCTACGATATAACATAAAGTACCTCCAAGCGAATGTCCGCATATCCATTTTTGATAGTTTCCATGGGTTTTTCTGAGCTGATCAAAGAGCGTTAAACTTCCTGTCACCCTCGGATCAATTGCATTGACTCATAGAATGATCTGAGCATCAGAAATAAGATCCGATTTATTTTTAAAATCAGTTCCTCTATAGGCAATAATACAAATTTTCTCCTGATGATTGAGATAAATACAGTGAAAAATAGAATTATAAGCAGGTTCAAGATAGAAATCTCATACTTGATATGGTCTTTGTTCTGGAGAAAGATAAGAATAAGCCGTAATCTCAGCCAATAATTGATCTCTCTGAGGAAGATGGACTTTAGATTGTAATTTTGAATTGGATACTAAAGTTTTTAAACTGGTTTTTGCTGAAGGAGAAAGTGTAGAAAGCTGGGATTGCAGTTGGTCAAATTCCTGTCTTTTGTCTATAGAAAAAGTTGCCTCTCAACGAGAGATTAGCTCTTGACTTTTTGAATATATCGTAGACTTAAGGTCGGATCGCCATTGTTTAGTCAGCATTTTTTTGTTCTGTAAAAAGGGCTAAAAAAGTCTGATCACTCAAAAGGTCAATCATCTGATCCATAATTATTTTTTTCTGCTGTTCATCAAGAATCTTACGAACACCAAAAAGCTCTCAAATAAGCGTTGTGTCTTTATTATCAAGGAGATCCTGCTTAAGGTAAAGCATATTCCTATCGATTGCAATATCCGTTACCCCAACTGCATGTAGTTGCTCAATCTTTTCTTTAACCTGAGGCGTAAAGAGCGAAAGATCACGAGGATTAAGATAGGTAACTCTATGATCCTCAAAAGATGTTGTTTTATTTCTCGAAGTTTGATAAAAATAATTAAGAAATTTATAAGCAAAAAAGAGTACAAAAATCAGAATCGCAATGAGAGATATCCCTTGCAGAATTTTTCCTATCACTCCTGGGATAAGGAAAAACAATATCGTAAAAATAAACAAAGATACCATAGGGACAGAACGAGAAAATGATGCCATCTCCTTGAGCGTCATTGCCTTGTTGTGACTGAGCTGGATATAAACCAAAGCACGCGTAAGAAAGGTTGCTTCTGGAAGCTTAATCTTATGAATAAAAAAGGTATCATTTACCATATGATCATTATCATAAGTATCAATTTCTGCTCATTGAATAATATTTGATCGATTGACTTTTTGAAAAGAATATTTGACATACATATCCACACTAAGCATTGATACAAATCTAATTTTTTGCAAAAAATCAATGCCCTCTGGAAAGAAGTCATTATCGCCAGCATATTGCAAACCAAGCTTTGGTTCTGGAATATTTGCAAGCATCAGATTTTTTTCAAAAAATAAAGTTCTCCTCTATTATACTCAAAATAAATAAAAAAAGCAAAAAAGAGAAATAAAATCTTCTAAATAAAAAAATCTAACTACCTACGATGGCAGTCAGACTTTTATTTTTAATAAGATTAAATTCTTGAGTCTGAATCAAAGTTAAGATCATAGTACATATCCCCATTATACTGGTTGTTGAGCTGACTCTCGGTCACAACATTACCTAACTTTGAAATTCCTGTTAAAATTTTTCCCATATACACAAAGATAGATCTTGCCTCATATCTCTCGGCTCCTTGAACATTCATAAACTTGAGTAAAGTCGGCGACATAAAAATTACCATAACTGTCAAAAACAAACCCCAAATCATATGCCTAATTGAATCCCAGGCAGCCTTGATCTGTTTATCATCCCCCTTGGAAAAGATGAAAAAAAAGATCGCTCTAAAAAAAGAATACACACATCCTCCTAAAATAATAAGCATCAATCCTCCAAGGATATAGAGAATCATCTCTTCAAAACCTCAGATCTGATCTACTGTCATCATCGCACTTAAAAGAGAGAAAGAATAAAGAAATCTGATTCATTTTTTTGGGGAACCCCAATCTTCAAAGTAAAGAAAAAATCCCTGAACGGATTTTCTCAAAAATATAAACTTAATTATTTTTCATTTTTTGGAAGAGCTTTTCTCTCTCTTTGTTCAAAGAACTTTTGGAAAAGAGCATCATTTGTTTGCTTGAAGAGAAGCTTTGCAACTCTTTCAGACATTTGAGAACCTTTTTCTACCCAAGCCTTAATAGTTTCTACATCAGCCTGCAAGATATGATTCAAAGGATCATATGAACCCAATACTTCCTTATATCCAAACTTAGCTGGTTTAGTATGCTCAGTCAAAACGATTCTAAAGAAAGGTCTCTTTGATCTTCCGTGTCTAGATAATCTAATAGTCAACATCCTAGAAGTGATAATAATAAATATAAAATATCCGTAAGCAGTTAAAATTTCCTACGAAAATATAAAATCCGACAAATTACTTCAATTTTTCTTTAGAAGTATGTTCAGTATGCTTTTTGCAGTGTTTGCAGTACTTACTCTGAGCAAGCTTTGGAGTAGTTGCCTTATTAATATCAGTAAAATAATTTGTAGCTTTACAAACAGAACATACCATTGCAACCTTTACAACTCCACCCTTTTTCTTTGCGGCCATAATACCTTTTAGCAAAACAAAATAAAACACAGGCTTTCGCCCTATATGAATGACTTTTGAGATGATCTTTATTAAAGAAATTGGCACTAGGTAGACTCGAACCACCGACCTCGCCCTTATGAGAGGCGCGCTCTAACCTGCTGAGCTATAGTGCCATAATACTGCTAATCAGACCTCAAGTTCGGTGAGGGGGGGATTCGAACCCCCGAGACGATCTCTCGTCTGACTCGTTAGCAGTGAGCTGATTTCAACCACTCATCCACCTCACCAAGTGCAGTAGTATACTATATACTGAAATAGATTTGAATTTCAAGGAAAAAACAATAAAATATATCAGATTTCTTATTTTTGTTTATCCTTTCTCTATTATAGTGGCTTCTGATTTTAGGAAAATGAAGGGAAAATTAGAAGAAGAACTCTGACTTTTATCTTGTTTACTAAAAGATGACAGAACTACTCGGAGGGATTGATGATATGTGATGAGTAAGAAAAGATATCAATCAGGTAGGAGAAGAAGCCGTTGCTCAGGCTCAAGAGCAGGCTCGTCAAGCAAAACAAATCTCCCAACAAATCAAAAAAGACAAAGCAATTAACCTCCAATTTGCAAAATTTTTGAGTTTTCTCCTCGCAGAGATCAAAAGTGAGGAGATCATCAAAGAAGTATACAACACATTCTACAAAACAATCAATCCAACCAACAATATTACCTACCTCAGAAAAGATGCCAATACCATGGTAATGGCTGGTTTTTTTGTGCCATTCTTTTTGCAGGATGCTCAGAGATTTGGGATTATGCCAGCATATAGTAGACTGCAACCCGAGAGTGCTCAAACCCTCAGATGATATGTGGATTATTTAGGAAGACTATCTGCTACCTACCACGACAACATTCCCATCAATCAGACCTCATTTATCAATCTAATTATACTCATAGCATCACACTATCTGAATACATGAGGACTAGAAGATACCAGAGAAAGCGTAATTGCCATGATGTACGGAAACAGCCCTGAAGCACTAAGCAACAAATAAGAAAAAACACAAAAGAAAAAATATAAAAAAGGAGAAAAGTCTGACTTTTCTCTTTTATTTCACTTCTTTTTTTAATACTCTCTTTGTTTTTGGAGTAGGCTTGTCTAATTTGCCATGCATTAGGAGTTTATGAATATCAATTCTTGTTGGAGATGCATTACAAAACTCATCAATCGTTAGTACCAAAAGCCCTCTCATTCCCTGCATCAAACTTAGCAAATGAAAGCCCTGCTCTCCAACCTTTTGAAGATAGGATTTTTTTTGCTTAATCGAAATCTTCTTTTCTGGTGCAAAAAAATAAGCAAGATCACGAGGATGAGAATATGGCAATTTGGAATCTCTCTCAATAAGCTTGAGGAAATTTTCTGTATTTTGTTGATTGAGGAATACAAGATACTCACAAAAACAAGTCAGATTTTTTTCTATATTTTTAAGTTTAGGAAGCGTAAAATATTTGAGACATGCAAGGGTTTCTTCTTGGAGATATCCTGCAATATTGAGATTACTAATGCTCTCAGCTATACGCTCTCAAACAGTCAGTTTGGTCATCGAAAATATGGTTTGAGATATAAAAGGATGAAGTCTGACTAACTTCCCAGTTCGAGAATTTGAATCGATGCATTTAGGCGCAAAAACTCAAGCAATGCAGTATCGTGAGTTACCAGCACAATCGTATTTCCTAGCTTATTTGCTCTAATAAGAATCTCTGCAATCTGCATAGTGCTCTCATAGTCCAAATTTCCTGTAGGCTCATCTGCAATCATAAAATCAGGCGAATGAATCAATGCTCTCGCAATAGAGACTTTTTGCTTTTCTCCTCCACTGAGTCTCTTGATATCTGAAGTCTGGATAGAAGAAAGATCGATGATCGACTTTACTGCATCAAACTTAGTTTTGATCTGAGTAAGAGGGACACTTTCAAGCAAAAGCGGATAGATAATATTTTCCTGAGGTGTCATGGTATGAATCAACTCATAATCCTGAAACATTGTACCAATCTTTCTCCTATATCTCTGAATCTCTGCATCAGAAAATTCTGCCATATCTTCTAACTTATAAAAAACAGTCTTTTTTGGAGCTCTCAACTGTCCAATAAGAAATTTTACCAAAGTAGACTTTCCAGATCCAGACTTTCCTGTCACAACGAGAAAATCTCACTTATTAAGCTCAAGATTAAACTTATCAAAAAGCTTTCTCTTGCTATCTGGATAGGTTCGAGTTAGGTCTTTGATACTGACAAGGGGAATACGGGTATTTTCAGTTTTCATGAGAAAAATACTATAGAAATATAAAGTTTTACTATCAGTTCTAGTATACTCACACCCCAAAAAAACACAAAAAAATCTGACACCCAAGTTTGTTATCTCCTTGACAAAGAATGATTTTGTGAATTTATTGTACTTTTTGGAATATAACTTTTTTCATAATCCCTGTTTAATATTGCTATTGCTTGTGCTCATATTAAAACATACATATTTTAATATCACACCATATTTCGCAAAAAAACCAAGACAATAAAATATGTAATAACTAGGGATGACTAAAGCAAGCTCACTAGAATAGAGAGAAACAAATACACTTGGAAAAATTAAATCTTTTCTTTTTTTAACAAAAAACTAGAGAAGAGAATCTCCAGTTTTTTGTTTAGCCAAGCTATAGCATTATTTAAGATAATTGTCGCTTTGTAAAAAGTCAGGCAATGTTTGGTTGAGCTGATATTCTTTGGAAACTACCTTGTCGCCATACTTCCCCTCAACGATCATACTAAAAATTCCATCAAAGAGTGGAGATCAAGTATCACTAGAAATATTAAGTTGCTTTCCATTGGTGATATCAAGATTTGAAATAACGTAATACCTATTATCTGCTCCTTGTTGATAAGTCTCAGGATTTACGATAGAGGTTTCTCCATTATCTTCTTGCACAATAGTGTGCTTAAAATCAGATGGATTATCCACTGTGGGAATATGGCTTCGTTCTTGAATTCCATCAAGCTTAAAATCTCTCACAGCATGCCAAAATGTCGGTAAGGTAAGCGATTGTCCAGGTTTTAAAAAAGTAGAAATCTGATTTTTGAGCCCGTTGATTTTCAAAGAGAACGAGCGAGGAAGTCAGCATTCTTCTTTTTCATTTTTCTCTACAGGACAAGAAAAATTTGCTTTTATCAAACCTTCTCCATTTCACTCAAAGTCAAAACCTGCCTTGCTTTCCCCTATCAGCATAAATCACAATTCACTTGCTGATTTTGCGAGAGCATTTGCCTGGTGATAGTGAGCGATTTCATTGCTATATTTGAGAAAATCTCTCATCATAATACTTACTAAAATCCCCAGTAAAGCTGATGCAAACAAGACAAAGATAGTAAAAATAAGAATATTTCCCTTAGGCTTCGGAAGATTGTGTGGCATTCTCATCTATAATTGAATAAAGGCTTTCCGTTTTCCCCTGTAGAGAAAAGAAAAACTGCAAAGGAAGTGAGATATTATTAGTCCATTTATTTGGATTATAAAAATGACTATAAAGTGTTCCTAGAAGCCGAAATGCAGGCTTTCAGTCTTGGGGTGTTTCAGAAGCAAGATTTTTCTTAAGATCCTCCTTTCAGATAAAAGGGATAATCTTAAACTGCATTTTACTAAGCTTAAAGTTTTTTCCATCTAGCAAAAGATGAGTTGTTTCTCAATCTTGATTACTGCTTGTAAGCAAAAGTTGGCAAGGAGCTTCTTCTTTCTGATTTTTTGTTTTGGGTTCAGACTTTTCTGCCTGTTCATAAAGTTCTTGATCTGTTAAACAAGTATTAATCGAAGAAATCTGATATTTTCCAGTGTCTCCACTGAGATATAGAGTATCGACAATTCCATTGGTTGCGACAAGATCAAGATCAGATGATTTATATTGATCATAATCAATAGTCGTACTTTGTGCAAGATTATCCAAAACTTGAGAGAGAACAAGCGCCTCCTTTGCTATCTCCTTTTCCTGCTGAAGTCTAAAGCTTACTTGAGAAATCGTCGTATAAGTTTTTATAATAATTCCTGCCAGCATTCAAAAAAGAATCACAACAATAAGAATCTCTGCTAAGGTAAATCAGTTTTTTTTCATCGTTTCAATCAATGATAAAGTTAATTTGTTGCTTGAGAAGGCTCTTCAACTTTGCTATCTTTGAGACCAATAAATCCCTCCAGAACAACCTCCCCTGTTGTTGCTCCTCTCTGATAAAGAGCATGAGAAGAAATCTTTAGAAGCTTATCTGGAGAAAACTCCCCTCATTCAACCCTTGAAAACTCAACTCGTCTTGCAAAACCTTTGCTGACATCGGTACTAGTATCTTTTTCTTCAAGATAACGATAATAAGATGGCAGTTTCCCATCTCCTATCTCAAGTGCAACTCTAAATGTATCAAAATTAGAAGAAAAATCTGACTTTTTTTCACTCTTTTCTAGTAAATAATAAGCATCCTTACTAAATCCCAATTTGTATACCTCTCAAGGAGCTCGAACAATCTCCTTATTATTGTTTTCGTCATAACCTACATAATTTCGAGGATATCCCTGTTCGAGATTGCTATCTCTATGATTATATGCAAGATCTAGAGCCTCCTTTGCTAGCATGGTTGCTCTGGTTTGCATGTTTACCGTATCAAAATAGCCAATACTATTGGTCAGCATTGTTAAAATAGCTAAAATCCCGACTCCGAAAACTACAATTACCACCAAAATTTCAATCATCGTAAAGCCCTTTTGTCTCATTTCTTCCTTGACATATAAAGCAAATTATCCTGACTATATCCTTTCTCTGTATAAAAACAAGTCAAAAAACTTTGAAAATTAGGACTAAATCGTTATAGTCAATTCAGATTTATGACTCCCTTTTGTGAAAGCTAGAACTACTTCATAAAATTTTGGAGAGTCAATATCGATAAACACTTTGCATATATTTTTAGTTTTTGTTGTATCAAAATATGTCACATCCAGATTTTCAGGTTAAGGTATCCGATATGCTCAAAGCAAAAGTAACAGATCAGCTTAGCTTTGAAAATAAAATGCTTGAAGAAATTCCAAATCTAAGCGCAGAAGGAGTTTCAGGAGAAATTTCACTTCAATCAATAGGAAAGGACTCTATCTTTGCTACAATTGACAATTTGAGTTGTATGGTAAGTGAGATATGTGATCGTTGTGGAACTGAATATCAGAGAGAGATTAATATTTCTGATTACACAGCTAAATATGTACTTGATCTTACTGAAGATGAGCAAAAAGAAGAAGAGGTAATGCAAATTGATAGTAAAAATGGAGTAATAGACCTTGGAGAGTTTGTTTACCATGCTATCAAGATGCAAGACCCCTTTGTTAAGTATTGTCCTAGCTGCGAAAAATATCTCGAGGAGAATCCTCAGGAAGACGAACTTGATGAATATGAATCATTTGTAGAATAAAAAAGTCTAAAGAATATTTCCTAACCAATAAAAAAGTCAGATTTTTTGACTTTTTTTGTTTTTGGAATATACTTTGAGAAAGTATTATGAATACTCTCTAAAAAAACAATCTTTATTCTTAAACCTTCTCACTATGGTTATTAGCGAAGAAAATAAAACATCACTTTTAGAAGATTCTTTAGCTTCTCAGCTTGAACAAGCATCTTTGAACCAGCAGGAAGCCTCTTTAGATAAAATGCCCAATCCTGTTGTTAACGAAGAACCTCAAGGAATAGATTCGTCTATTTTTTCCCATGAAGACATCACCAAGGTAGAGGAAGAATCTCGTTTAGCTCAAGAAGGAACTCCAGAGGACTTTCCTGATGCTCCAACAGCATCATTTGACTTCTTAGATGACTCAAAATCCTCTGATTCTTTTGAAACAAAAACGAAAATTAAGAGCTATACAACTCCTTTTTATTATACAATTTTGGGGATTGTATTTTGTGGTATTGTTATAATTTTTGCTGGAATATTTAATTGGTATTTGAGTGAAAAATCACTCCCAAATACTGAAACCCCACACGAATATGTAGAAACTTTTTCTAATCATTACAATGAATACGGGCAGATGCTTGGGTTATTTGATATCGATTCCTACAGGTCAACAGACCTAACCACTGATGGAAAAAACAAGATTCAAAATCTGATCTCTGCACCAGGGCTAAACTACCCTCAAAAAAAAGACCTACTTCAAGAAAGCTCTGCCGACTTTGGTCAAAAAACTATTGAACTCAAACAAGAGATTAAGACCATTACTGATCAACTCAACAAAGATGGATTCTTCCCTGAAGAGCTAGTATCTATTCTTAAACAAAATAACTCTGTATCATCCATTCAGAGAAGTCTACTCTCACTAGAAGTTGTTAAGTTTTCGAGTGCCATGAAAGTATTTTCACTTATGGATGTATTCTTAACATCACTTTCAAATGAGCTATCTATACCAAAATCAGAAATCAAGCAAAGACTAAACAACCTCCTCTCTAGAGGGGAAAATGACGTTAAAAACTACCTTAACTATTGTTATAACAACCCCTATGAACCTGCAAACTGTAGTATTATTGGAGACTTTGATACTTACTATCGCCTCAGCAAGAGTAAGCAAAACTTTGATACCACATTCTTCAAAACAATGATGGATATGATTGATCGTAAGCTAGAAAGCGCTCAATTACCTTCCTTCTCAATTACGTTTAATGATTTTGATAGCAAAAGTGAAAAAATCTCATTCTCTGTTGAGGTTAATACTCTCAAAGAAGATGAATATGCTTTAATTAGAGAAGGAATCAAAAGTCCTCATATCTTTATTGTTTCTGAGCTAATAAAACTCCTAAAACAATCAACCTTCATCCTTGGAAAGTCTATTGATATCAAGGAAATGCAGGTCTCTGAAAAAGAAGAAGAAATCTGTGGTACTACCTATAAGTATCATACATCATCAAAAACTTTTAGTCTCCCAATCCAAAAGAACACCAAGAGAGAAATCTTTGATTATGTAGATAGCTATAAAACACTCTTTGATGAACAGGAACATGAGTCAAATCCAGAATCAAAAAGTATTTTTGATAAAATCATGGAAAACAATATTTGAGGAATCCTAGATGATGCGAATGACAACTCAACAGGAGCCTTTATAAAAACAGAACTCACGGAAGACGCTCCACAAAAAGCAAAAACATCAAACAGCCTCCAGAATTCTGGATCTGTTCAATCAATAGAGGACAATGAAAATCTGAGATCTCAGTCATCTAAGAATAAAAAAACTACAGGAACTGGAAACTCTACAAAACTATCAACCTCAGTCTTAGATCAAGCAAAATAATAATCAAAAACAATTATTTTATCTTTTCCACATATGGATATGGAACACTCAGCATTTAACTTAGACACAATAAAAGAAAAGCTCAACTCTTGGTTCTCTCAAGCAGTAGGCGGAGGATCTCTAGAGGGGAAATTCAAGATCATCTCTTTAGGAATAAAAAGGGATTCCTATATCAAAGCCCTCCTTTCCCTTGGTGCTGTTGCGGCAGTTGCACTAGGACTAATAGGATTTGCATTTTATCAAAATGTAAGCCTTAATTCTCATCTTTCTGATTTGAATAATACAGAAAATTACAATTTACAGTCATTTAAGTCTGATAGCTTGGTGGCTAGTGATGCTCCAGAGCTTAGAACGCTTGATCAAATGGTTGATTACTACGACGCTTCTCTAGGCATCAAAAATAAGGTAAAAGCTGAATTAGATTTTAAAAGAAGCGTCTATTCAGATTTCTTGAGAAATCTACTCCTTCCTTCACTCAATATTTGGAAAAATCCTTATACTGAACAGGTAGATTTAAGCCTACTTGGAAAAAAATATCTAGATAATAATCCCTATCAAGACGTAACCCTACTTCAACAATGGGGAGGTATTATCAGAGATAGTGGACAAAATATCTGAGTCAACGAAGTAGTTAATATGCAGATTGGAGAAATTGTTGAGGAAAAGGAAACGGGGTTTTTCCACATTCCTATTTCAATAGACTTTAAGTCGGATTCTAAGAGAGCATTTTTGCTCTTGGTTGACAAGCTTTCTCAGACTTCAAATGTCAATAATATTGGGCTGTTTAATGATTTTACATTCCATCTCTTTGAAGTAATAAGAGACAAGAAACCCACAGAGCTTGCCACATTAGCCCAGCAGTATAAGATCTCACAAATCTCAGGAGATGACCAAAGAATATTCAACAATAAAGTAATTTCCCAACACTTATATGAATTTATCAAAGACAAAAATCAGACTTCTTCTCCATTATTGGACGCACAAGTAATTGATCAAGTAATTAGACATAGTGCATCATGCTCTAGTAATGAATCTCAAGAAAGTTGTTATTTCCGTTTTAGAGATAAGTATAGAAGTCTACCATCTCTTGCCTATACTATCGGACAAAGGAATGGAACAAACAAAGTACTCTTGCTCAAGGATTTTTACAAGAATATTCCACCATTGATCGCAATTGAGTCTTTCGTGTTTGATAAAGCAGAAGATACCGGAATGACGCTTGCTGAGCAGGGTGCTTATGCAGGAAGGGTTTCCTTTAAGATTTATGGTAGAGGAATTTCTGATAGCGATGCTGAACAGCTAGGACAACTCCTCACTACTCAATGTTATGGGTCTGGTGCAAAAGCTCAGTTGACACTAGAATCTGCACTTCAAAAAGTAAATGACCAGCTTTCTCGCCTCTCTACTACTGAAAACAGCTCAGAGGGAAAAGTATCTAGAATAGCCAACCTTATTGAATTGAAGGAAGATTTTGAAGAAGATATTAAAGAATACCCAAATCTTTCTCCATATGCACAGATTATAAAGAAATTTGAAGTGCTTAGATCTCTCAAAAACCTCTCTCTCTGTCAGCAATAAGAAAAGATAATTAAAAGTCTGACTTCCTTTGATGGAATGTCAGATTTTTTTATGTTTTCCTTTTGCATTTTTGCTCTGAATCCCTATAGTTGAGTGCGGAAAATCACCCTAAAAATTAGTTTTACTCTTATGGATCTTTATCCTCAAAATCAGGTTTTTTACTTTTTTTGTCGTTTATTGATGTTCAATAGTTTCAAATATCAATTTGCAGAGCTTCTTGCTCCTCATTTACCTCTTGATGTGGATCAAATCACCTCTCTTATCGTTCCTGCTCCGGAGAATGTTGCTGGAGATCTTGCATTTCCATGTTTTCAGCTTGCTAAAAGTCTGGGGAAGGCGCCAAATCTTATTGCAAATGAGCTAAAAGAGCAGATTGAAAAAAATAATTTATGAATTTTTAGCGAAGTAATAGCAGTATGACCGTATATTAATGCACTTTTTGATCCAAAAAAACTTGCAGAAACTGTTCTTAGTCAGATCAAAGACCAAAAATCAGACTTTTGATCTGGTTTTAAACAAGACAAGACCATCTTGCTAGAAGGACGAGCTCCAAACACCCATAAATCTATCCATATCGGACATGTAAGAAACTTTCTCCTAAGTGAATCTATTGCAAGAATCCTTAGTTTTGCTGGGTATAAGGTAATAAAAACCTGCTATCCTGGTGATATCTGAGCTCATGTAGCAAAATGGATTTGGTACTATCAAAATTTTCTCGATAACACAGAATTTCCAGATCACAACTTTAGTAAGCGAGTAGGAGAAATTTATACTCTTGCGACAAAAAAAGTAGATGAAAATCCTGATCTTTACAAACCTCAAATTGCAGACCTTCAAAAAGCTCTCGAAGACTGAGATCAGAGTTTGGTTGATTTTTGGCAAAAGACTCGTGCAATGTGCCTAGAAGATATGCAAAAGATTTTTTCTGAACTTGGAACAGAACATTTTGACAAGCGATACTTTGAAAGTACTGTAGAACAACCAGGTATCAAGAAGCTTCATGAATTACTTGAGCAAGGTATCGCACAAAAAAGCCAAGGGGCTATTGTAATGAATCTTGAAGAATATGATCTTGGAGTATTTTTGTTGCTCAAGTCCAACGGCGCTTCGCTCTACTCTACCAAGGACATTGCTCTTGCCTATCAGAAAAAGGCTGACTTTCCAGAGTATGATCAGTCACTCTATGTTGTAGGCCTTGAACAGGAGCATCACTTTCAGCAGCTCTTTAAAACACTAGATCTCATTGGATTTGATCAATCAAAACTTCACCATGTATCTTATGGTCTCGTAGATCTCGTAGATGGAAAAATGTCTTCTCGTGCGGGGAATGTAGTATTATATGAAGACTTCCGTGATCAACTCCTTGCCAAAGCAACTGAAATGATGGATACTCGCGACCTTCCTGTTAATCAAAAACACAATATCGCACATCAAGTAGCATTTGGTGCAATGAAGTTTGGAATGCTTCTTCAAGACTCTGAAAAAGGGATTACCTTTGATCGAAATCAGGCTTTATCATTTGAGGGAGAAAGCGGACCTTATCTACAATATATGGGAGCAAGAATTTCATCAATTCTCAAAAAGGCTCCAGCTCCAGATTTCTCGGCTCTTGACTACAATTTACTTAACACAGAAGGAGAAAAAAATCTGATCCTCTTGCTTGCTAATTTCCCAGACCTCGTACAAAAAGCAGCTCAAGATTACAAGCCAAATACTATTGCAAGGTTTGCGCTTACTCTAGCAAAACAGTTTTCTTCTTATTATCATAGTGTCAAGATTCTTGATGATCAAAATCCTTCACTGAGCAATGCTCGTTTATGCCTACTCGTTTTGGTGCATCAAACCTTGCAAAATGCATTGAATCTCCTAGGAATCGAATTGCCAGAAAGTATGTAGCAATTTACTCTTTATAAAATACAAAATGATTACAAAATCGCTATTTAAGCATCAGCCTGCAAAGTCAACAAATCGTTTTATTTGAAAAAATAGAGTAAAAGTCTGATTTTTGTCTCTTTTTGTGGCTTTGAGTTTGATTTTGACATGATGCGGAACAAAAACACCTCAAATCTCAGTTCAAGACTACAATAACGAACTTATTTCCTTGCAAGAATCAGCACTTGATCAAGTAAAATCCTATTTTCAGGCTCTTGATGATGAATATGACGGTCAGAACCTCTCTGATCTCTACACCACAATGCAAGAAAACCTTTCAACCCTGGCTGATAAAGCACAAAACGCTTCTGGATATCGTGAAGATTTAACACTCAAAAATGCTGTTCTTGCCTACATTACAGGACTGCAAACAAGCTTAGATCAGCATGAAAAGCCAATTGTACGCTTATTAACAAGTTATTCTGGCTCTGCACAGCAGTTTTATGAACAGGATAGATCAAGCATCAATTCATGAACGCTCCTCTTTGCACAGGATCTCACAAAACTTGACCAAGCTCTGGATATCGCTCAATCTGCTTTTGCAAAAAAACATAAATTAAAGTTGCCTTAATGGCAGCTTTTTTTGTAAAAGAAATAAAGGACTAAGATTAACAAAAATCAGACTTTATTTTTTCTTATTTTCTTTTTAAAAATTTGCAAAAAAAACTTTTTCATTTATACTTAAAGGTGAATTTATATTCCAAGCTTTATACCATGACCCAAAAAACAAAAATTCTAACACTATCTCTTGTATCTGTGGCTGGACTAGCTGCATTTACAGTTTTTGCTTCAAACAATACTTCTCAGCTTGAGTTCAAAGGTGAAGTTAAGCAAAATATTAACTTGGAGCTCAAACAACTCAATCTAATGCCAGATATCACTCAGAAAAATAACGGTGGTGCTGCTGGAATCTCTTGGAAAATTGTATGAGACACCCTGACAACTGTAGATCCAGCAACGAATGCTCCAAATACCGTTACCAAACAAGGAAAATTTTCATTTGGAGGACACGGAAACATTACTAATGCTGCGGAATCTTTGATCCTTGCTGGAGAAGAAAACAACCTAAGTGCAAACACCTCTATCGTAGGAGCTTCAAAAAAAATTGTAGGTAACCAAGGAGAAGGGAATACGGTACTTTCATCTTCAGACATTACTTTTGCAGGGGACAATCACATTATCAACTCCTCTGCCCATACTCAAGTCAATGGAACTGGGAATATTGTATTTTCAAGTGAAGATGTCGCTATCAATACCATCGGTTCTATGGCAGTAGGTAAAAAAATTAGCATTACCCATCCTGGTTCCTTTATCTTTAATGGAACTGATACAGAGGTAGCTTCAAACAAAGAGTATACCACCAAAATCATGGCAGACAAAGGAATGATCATCAATACCAATAGTCAAAAAGCTGATGGAGTAGACTTGACAATCAATGGTGGTTTAAAAGTTGCACATAATACTACTGATGGAGTATGAGCCATTATTTCACAAGAAAAATGTTTAAAAATCAAAGGAGTCAATAAAGGAGAAATCTGATTTTGATGTAGTACAACCCCAGAAACACAAATCTCCACTCCAAAATGTGGTAAAAATGCAGCAGACTATCCAGCAACTGCAAGCGCATGGAAAGAATCATCAAATAAAGGCTTCTGTGAAAACGGTACCCTCTCTCCATCAACTCATCCTACATTCTGGACAGATGCAGAAAAAGCTGCTGCAAAGTCAAATGGATCCTATGCAAGTGCTGGATTTGGAAATTATAGCTTTACGATCTGTTTTGTAGAGGGAGACCCATTCTGTAAAGCATCTGGAGCAAAAAAGACATGGAGATGTACAACTCAAGAGGGAAATGCTATGACATGTGAAGCAACTATTGCAGCTGAAGCAAAAAAATGTAAGGCAAATGAACATCTAGAAGGGACTACCTGTGTAGCAAATACCAAACAAGTAGCTTGTGATAACACAAATCTCAACTCTGCAAATGGAACTGTCTCAAATAACCAAGTAACCATCACTCGATCCAATGGAAGATGGTCAGCTCCTGAGAAATGTAAGCTCAACTGTAATACAGGATATGAAAAGAAGACCGATCCTATTACTCATAGGGAATCTTGTGAGAAGAAAGAAACTTATCAATGTCAAGGGATCATACCGGAAAATTCAGAAATAATCGCTTGAGATGATGAATGACTAACAGAAAATACCCCTGTAAAGCTCGTGAATAATAACTCTTCTGCAAAATGTGAATATAAATGCAAGGAGGGATATATAAATGTAAATAATACAGAGTGTTATAAATCTAAAAAACTAGCTATAGCTCTGTATCCTATTGAGGATATGTATTCTATAGAAGATAAGTGTAAGATAGATACCTCTGATAATTCTTTTATGTTTCCAAACATACATCAACGAAAACCTGTTAACTGATTTTCTCCTCACAACAAAGTGTGGAGATCGGATAAATATAGTAATGATAAAAATTATTTTTGTACTCATGGAACACTCAGAATTTCAACGGAAGGTTATTCTGCCTACGTAAAAGAAGTAAAAACAAGAGGGAAGACTATATTATATCTCTATACCAACGAAGAATGAACTAAAAAACTTCCTTCAGGGCTATATCTTATTAGTGCCGCATCTCAACTTAGACATGAAAACTCTCAAAACTTCTTATTTAAGTTTAAAATAACTTGAGTATACGTTGACAATAATGGAGCGATAACAAAGTGGATAGCAAATAAAAAACCCACAAATTCTTAACAAAAATAAATTATGACATATAAGAATGAAACTCTGAACTAATTCAGAGTTTTTTGTATAGACAAACAAATACCTCTATCTTAGTGGAGCCACATCTCTTTATCAAAAAAAAGGAGAAACGCTTCTCCTTTTGTAAATATCAAGACAAAATAAAACTTAGCCCAACATTTTAGCGATGAGAACTTGCAAGTCTTTTGGATTGGCTTTCCCTTGGGTTTGCTTCATTGTTTGCCCAACCAAGAATCCAATCACACTTGTCTTTCCTGATCTATACTGATCTACGACAGATTCGTTTGCATCGAGAACTGACTGGATAATATTTTTGAGTTCATTTTCATCAAATGCTGGAGCATCGAACCCCTTTTCCTTGACGATTTCCTCTGGATCTCCTCCATTTTGTAGCATCTCCTCCATGACAAGCTTAAGCTGGTTGTCGATCAAGGATCCCTTTTTGACAAGAGAGAAGAAGCTGATCAATTGCTCTTTATTAACCTTAAGATCATCAATAGCGACAAAGTTAGCTGTCATATAGGCACTAATTGGTCCTGCAATCCATTTTGCAATCATTTTGGGATCATAACCGAGAGCGACCATTTCTTCAAAAAAGTTCAGAACCTTCAAATCACCGATCAAAGCATTGATAAACTCTTTATGAAATCAGTATTCTGATTTCATTTTTCTAATTTTTTCTGAAGGGATAAGTAATTGTGCTTGATCTGCTTGATCCAAGAGCTCTTGATCCAAGACTAAATCTGGCAAATCTGGCTCTGGGAAATATCTATAATCTAATGCATCTTCCTTGCTTCTCATTGCAAAGGATACTCCTTTGAGATCATCTCGGCGACGAGTCTCTTGGGTAAGCACCTCTCCTGCTTTTTTGAGCTGGATTTGGCGTGCAACTTCTGCATCGATAGCTCTTTTGATCGCAGAAAAGGAATTGATATTTTTGAGTTCAACTCTCGTTCCAAAAGGATCATCTACGCTAGGTCTAATAGAGACGTTTACATCAACTCTCATTTGCCCTTTCTCCATATCTGCATCCGAAATATCATTTCGCTTTGCGATTCTCTGGATCTCTTTGGCAAATTCAACAGCGGCTTCAGCTGAATCAAAATCTGGTCAGGTAACGATTTCAATAAGCGGAGTCCCAGCACGGTTGAAGTCTAGAAGCATTTGCCCTCCCTGGTGAAATGATTTTGCCGTATCACACTCCAAATGCGCCTCAGTAATTCAGACTTTTAGCTCTTTTTCAAATCCTTCCAAAAAGAAAGAAACCTGACCCTTGACATTGATTGGAGTGTAGAACTGAGTTATCTGATATCCCATTGGCAAATCAGGATAGAAATAGTTCTTTCTATCAAAACTAGAGCGAATATTAAACTGACAGTTCATTGCCTTTCACAAAAGCAAGGCCTTTTGCACAACTTGACGAGAAAGACGAGGCAATGCACCTGGCTGTCCAGTACAAGTAGGACAAATATGAGTATTTGGACGGTTATCTTCTAGAGACTGATCATTTTTACAAGGACAGAAGATTTTAGTTTGACTCGAGAGTTTGAGATGAATCTCAAGTCCTACAGTAATAACATACTCCATAACAGCAAGGAATATAAAATAAAAACATCGCTACCAAATAGGGATTTTTAATATTTTTTAAGATAGCGATTTGAAGGGATTTTTCAAGCTTAAGACACTATCCTATAATAAAGCATACAATACATACAAGCAAAAAGTAGACATTAGTCATATACAAATACATCCTCTCAAAAAGCCCAACATATCTTCCAAAGAATGGAACAACCATTCCAATCACTACACCAAGAATTCCGATTCTTGAAATCCAATCCACTAAAGGCAAAACCTCAACCAATGGAGATTTTGTTTGTCCAAACAGGGCTACAAAATTTGCCATAAAAAAGCTAAGCAAAGCAAATTGTAAAATAGGGAGAAAGGTATGGAGACTATTTTTGAGACGAAGGAGGGACTTATTGTTGTGTGGTGAGAAAAAATACAATCCAACATACCATACAATAGACATCAAAAGTAAAATTACTCCTCACTCTTTGAATGGAAACTTATAATCCCAAAACCAAAATCAAAAAGCCATACAGAGACTCTTGAGGATACTGAGCCACTGAGATCGCTGAAAATATCTTTTGTGAGCTCACTTTGCATATTTTGCGATAGTATGAAAAATAGGACTATGTTTACCATTGTCTTTGAGATGCAAGAGTCGCATACACAAAAAATAGCCTATCAACTCCACTATCGTTAATCCGAAAAAAATATGTGCAACCATGATCAAACCAATAAAACGAGCATAAAAATCTGATTTTTTTACGAAGCAAATAACGCAAAGCGATATTATTTACGAAGTAAATAACGCAAAGCGATATTTTTCTTTTTTTATAAACTTTCTATTAGATAATTCGTTCTGCTGAGATTTTTCAATCGATAATTTGGATACCATCAGCTTTAAGTTTTGCGATTTTTTCTGGAACGCCTTGCTCTGTATTATACCCTGAGATTTTACCAGAGGCAGAGATGACCTTGTAGCACGGATAGGTAAGCGGATCTTTATTGTACTTCATAATACTTGCAATAGCTCTCGGATGCAATCAAAAACGAAGGGCAAGATTTTTGTAGGTTGTTACCTTTCCTTTTGGGATTTTTTGAAGAGCAGAAAGGACCTGCATTTTAACATCTCAAGGAATGGACATAAGGGCTCATATTACAAAAGTAAAAGAACTACTTATCTTCTTCTTTTCTTAAAAACAGGCTGTGCTGCAAGTTTCCAATCTTGAGCAAATTCCTCTTTAAACTGGGAGATAAGAGCTGGATCGAGCAAGAGAATTCAGATTTCTCTATTATTATCGAGACTATTCGCAGAAAGATTCATACTTCCAAGGAGAAGAATCTCATCATCTACGAGAATCATTTTGGTATGAACATAGGGTTTTGTAAGCAAACGAACCTGTCATGTTCAAAAATAGTTTGGCAATTTTTTATTATGCTCTGTATCTGAAAAAATAGCTCTAAAAGTCAGACTTTTACTCTTTTGTGCAATGATATCAAAAAGCTCTGGATCTGTAAGATACTGCGTCTGCAGAGTAATTGACTTGCGTGCTCAAGAAAGCAAATCCGTAATCACCGCACGACAGTTAATATTACAAACGACTAAGTTTGGATGTAAGTCACGAGCCAGCAAGGTATCTCATGAAAAGTCCTTATTGAAAAGTGTTTGGAGACTTGAAAGGACTTGAGGATTTTGACTCCAAAAGAGGTGTTCACGATTGTTTGCAAAAGTAGAATGAGTAAGATTACTACTCTGAATCCAAAAACCACTTTGCACAAGAGTGATCTTGCTATGCAAATAGGTTGTCGGCAAATGCTCATCAGAAATGAGTTTTATATTTTGCAGTCAAGATCGTTCATTCTGAAGTTTTTTGAAAGTATTTTGAAATTGTTGATATTTATTATTTTCTAGCATAATACGAAACTGTGTTCACGATTCTGCCTTTTGTTTTATCCAGGATTTTACTCTCTTTTCTGTAAGTTCATAGGTCTGAATATTAATTTCTGGAGAATTTTCAAGAGAGGAAAGATAAGAAGTTACATAGCTCTTATTTGGCATTTGGACAATAGTTCCTGTAATATTTTGCAGATTATTTCTTCGCCCTGAAAGCAGAGAAAAAGTCTGACTTTTGACTTCTTTTTGAGGATTTTGACTAAACGAAAATTCAACTCAAGGAGAAAACAGAACTAAGACAAGAGAAAATAGCAAAGCAGCTAAAGCACGCTGAGGCGTTATTTTTTTCATAAAAAAAAGAGGAATAAATCCTCTTACTTGTATTTTTTTGATAGGAAAATTCAAGATTTAACTCTCAGAATTGAGCAGGGTTCTGAGTTTTTTAAAGGCTCTAGAAATTCTTTGTCTGATTACTTCTTGGGAAATCTGTAAAATCTCTTCGATCTCCGCATTTGATTTATCTTCAATAAACTTGAGGAAGATAATTTCTCTACTAGTTGGATCAAGCTCTTGCATTGCACTTTGGATCATATCAAGCTGAAAGTTTTGATCAAGCAATTCTGAATAATCAAACTCATCTACCAATGAATCTTCAAAACTCTCAAAATCTGGATTTGGAGAATCAAGCTGAGAAAATCTGATTTCTTTTGTCTTTTTGAAATAGTCTTTGAGCGCATTCTTGAAAATAGTCCAAGTATATGCTGAAAATGATTGCTCTATATCGTAGTTTCTAACTGCATTTCGAAATTTTACATAAAAATCTGCAATAATATCTTCACATTCCTCTTGATCTAAAAAGTAATTTGTTTTAAGATAACGGAAAAAGATATCTACTGTCTTGAGATAGAAAGTATTAAAGGCTGATTCATCTTGTTGGATCAACAGCAACAAAAATGCCGTTTCAAATTCTATGAGAACCATACGATAATGGTATAAATTAAGATTTTAAAGCTGTTTACTATCTGCTCTCGTTAAAATTATAATTTATGAAAATTAGTAAAGTTTTTTAAGAGTTACTACATACTCTTTTTTATCAGTGAAGTATTCTGGCTTAATCCCTCAAACACAAGCGAGAATTTGTTTAGGATTTTTGTTTTCATCAAATGGAAGATCGAAGGTATGCTCCCCCATCTTATCGATGCTTAAAGTTTGGGTATCTCCCTGGGCATCACAAAGACATACTCCACAATAGCCGGTATTACAGGAAACAAGAATCTCAATCCCATGCATTGCAGCCATCTCAGCAAGCCCTTTATTATCTTCTGCAGTAAAAGAACCAACTTCTACACCTGAGCTATCTTGAATTTTCACAAGTACTGTCATAAGAAAAATATGATGATAGTAAAAGTAATTTGTGTAATTTTATACAATCGCCGTCCTTTATCAAGAAGAAATAAAATAAAGTCTGATTTTTGATTTTTTTATCAGATAGAATATAATTAGAATAGTTTTATTTGTATATCCTAAATGAAAATGGGACTTGATAATTTTCAGAGAAAAGAGAATACAGATCCCTCTCTTAATACCGCGAAAGAAGCAATTAAAGAAACAAAAAACAGTCTCAACAGCCTAGAAAAAGAGACCCTTATCTCGACAATTAAATGAGCACTAGAAACGAATATCCTGCTTTTTAATAAAAAAGGACAAGAAAATAAAGTTGCTGAATACCTCCTCAATGGAGACTATAAATCATGAAAAAATATTGAAATAGAATGAATATTAGATCAGATATCTTTTTCTAATCTCACACTTTACAATACTATTAGCGGATATGTCAATCCAATATATAAACAGAGATTGAAACCGATTATTCAGCAATCAAGCCCTATAAAACCAGAAAAAAGCGACAATTGACTATTTAACAAAATTGTTTCTGGAGCAAAGGAAACTGCCTCTACTATTTCAGACAAAATTTCCACTGCAGTAGATAATACTAGCGAACTACTTAGCGATTTTTTCTGATCAGTTTCAAAACTTGTAAACATCGATGGAGTTCCCTCAAAACAAATTCCTATCTTAAAATCAATGATTGAAGGAGGACAAAAAGTTTTTGACAAACTCTACAAACTCTGATGATCGTGAAAGACTATTGACTGTTCTGGACTGGTTTCACTACTTCTCAGAGCCTGAGGAGCTTTTGCTCCAAGGGAATATCTTACCTCTAGTGGACTCTATCAAAAATTTGTAAAACACAAAGTAATGACACAAAGTGTAAGAGCTGGAGACTTGATGTTTTGGGGGAATTGAGGTGGTGGACATGTAGAAATGGTAGTGTGAAAACCATATCAAAAGAGCGGTAAATTGTGTGTTAAGACGCTATGATCCTCTAGCGATACTACTAAAATAAGTCCTATGTATAATAGTGACGGCTCTCCAAGCTCTAAAACAAATGGAGTTGCATATAGGGAGAGGGTTATTCAGGATAGGCACCAATTCCTTAGACCGCAATACGAAAAACTCGTTGCAGAAAACCAAAAAAAGAAAAAATAACTCATTTTTAATCATAGAACAACCAAAAAAGGAAAAAGCACACAAATTGTGCTTTTTATGTAAAAGAAGAAAAATCTGACTATAAAGTTTGTACCTTATAGGAGACATGTTCTTTAGGAGATTGTAGTCCTTCTGCTATATATCTTCTAAATCGCGTTCTCTGTTTTTTTGCAAGATGATGGGTATTTCTCTTAAGAAGCTCCTCCATCTTATCAAAGGAATATTCTCCCTGAAGATATGCCACGACCTCCTTATAACCAATCGTTTGCAAACTCTGCATTCCTGGAAGATATCCTTGATCCAAAAGCCCCTGAACCTCCTGGATAAGTCAGCCTTTTAGCATTTCTTTAATTCTTGCATTGATAAGCTGGTTTGTCGATTCCTTATCCCTCCAAAGTCCAAGCATCAAGAGTGGATGACGAACTGGTTGCTGAATATACCCCTCTGTCTTGGTTTTACCAGTTTTATAAAAAATTTCTAATGCTCTGATAAGATACCTGATAGAATTTGGATGAAGTTTTTGAGCTTCATCTGGATCAATTTTAGAAAGCTCACGATAAAGATATCAGGCTTCTTGTGATTCTTTTTGTTCTAACTCAGCTCTTAAATCTAGATCTGGAGGGCACTCAGGCATGGAGAAATTTTTGTAAATCGTATCTATATAAAGCCCTGTCCCTCCTACGATAAAAGGGACTCTTCCCCTTTCTAAAATTTGATCACAAATACGATCAGAATCCTCCTTTCGCTGCCCTGCGGTATAGGTTTGATCTGGGTCTACGATATCAATTTGATGATGGGGAATTTGTGCTCTAATCTCAGGACTAATTTTGTCTGTTCAAATATCCATTTTACGAAAAATCTGTCTACTATCGCTGCTAATCACCTCCATATCAAAAAACTGAGAAAGATGCACCGAAAGTTTAGTTTTCCCGGTGGCGGTTGCTCACCAAATCAGAACAGTTCCCTTTGGATTCTGATCAAGGAAAGAGGAAACTTCATCGCGAGCCTCCAAAATAAGTTTATCAAAATCTAACATCAGAATTTTATTTTTTATAAATAAGAGATTTAAGAAAGATCAGCATCAGTCTAGTAAAAAATTCTCTTAATGCAAGAAAAAATTAAGAAGCTGACTCAAAGAAAAAGATTTGCAAAAGATTGAGATCTTTATATACTCGAAACTAATTTTTAGATTGAGGAAAGAAAATGAAGAAAAAGGGATTTACTCTCGTAGAAATGTTAATCGTAATTTTTGTACTCTCAACAGGGATAATCTTAATCATTAAGGGCATGAGCGAATCTCACCGTTACCTTTCAGAGACAGCACAAAGAACTGTAGCTCTCAATCTTGCAAAAGAAGGGATAGAAGCTGTCTATAATCTCCGCAACAGCAACTGGAGAAGGTGGTCGGATAAAAAAAATGAGTGCTGGCTATCTGTATGAGAAGAATGTTGAGAATATTCAGAAGAACTTACGGAGTCTCAAATGCGAATTTTTTGATTACAAAAAGGAGATATTTGTGTTTATAATCATCAGAAATGAGGTTATTTTCCAAATGAAACCAACAATACTAATTCCTTTTCCCCGCAGTTATGAAATATTACTTCTTGGCAACGAGACGATAAAAATTGACGATGGGAAGATAATGATGACAATCCAAAAAATAATGATCAATTTAAACTAATATATTTTAAAGGGAAACGGATACCGTTATGAATGATCTCTGGACATGAAAGAGGATATTATTTTAACCCCCCTAAAGGAAATCCTTCTTGTTGAGCAGAATATCTTGATGCAACTAAAAATAACTTATGAGAATACTCTAGAGTAATTACTATTCAAGGACTCTTTGATAAAACAACTGGACAAAAATTAACCTGTACTGATAGCTCTCCTTGTAAATCCTCATCTCCTAAAGAACTACGCTTCTGCTCAACCGTATTTTATACCAAACCTTATCAAGGAGTCGTTAATGTTTGCTCAATTATGACCAATTTTGAACAATAAAATATTCTACTTTTAACAGACTTGGCTACTCTCTACAAAAAAAACAATAAACAAGCTCACAGCATAAAGCATGCGTATAAATTGAAAAGTAGTAAAAAAGTTAAATAAGGTGCAAAGAAAGCACCTTTTTGCATATCTACTAAAATTTAAAACATTTTTTACTTGATTTTTAATCACGATTCCTCATACTGAGATTTCGCCCTTGGATAATAAGGAAATCATTGAAACTTACTCAAATCATGAGATCACCACAAACGAGCATACAACCTACAAAAAGGTTGTGGTGAATAAGTTATACTTGTAAAGAAACTCGATAATTTTTAATCTCCAAGGTTATTACAATATATGCAAGTTATGATTTTTTCTTAAAACGAAATCAAAGAGAAAAAAAATCTGAATTGATCTATAAATCCCATCACATTTCAGACCTCTTGTTATGCCTTTTGGGATTTTTTTGAGAGCAAAATTTTTACCTGATAGAAAAAAAATTAAAATAATGGATACAATAAGAGAATTATATAAAATAGGACGCGGACCTTCAAGTTCTCACACTATGGGTCCTGCGAAAGCAGCTATGACAGTTTTAGAAAAATTCCCAAATGCTGATCATTTTATCGTTGAGCTTTGGGGAAGCTTGGCTGCAACTGGGAAAGGACATTTGACAGACTGGATTATTATTGAAACCTTGAAACCAAGAGATGTAGAAATCATTTGGAAGCCAAACTTTGTACACGAATTTCACACAAATGGAATCAGGTTTATTGCTTTTGATTCAAATAATCAAGAGTTAGGAGATTGGATTGTTTTTTCAGTAGGAGGAGGAACAATTAAGGGGCTCGAAGAAATAGGAGAAAAGACTGCATCAATTCAACAAACCTACCCACATCGCAGTCTAGAAGCAATTATGGATCGATGTAAGGAGAACAATAAGGAGCTTTGGGAATATGTAGAATATTGTGAAGGAAAGGAAATTTGGGATTTCTTGAAAACAATCTACCAAACAATGAATGAAGCGATCCAGAGAGGATTAGCAAATGATGGAGTACTTCCTGGACCTTTAAAATTAAAGAGAAGAGCAAAAGAAATGTATGAAAACGCGATGTCTCAGCATGATCCTTTACTCTTGACCAATAAAATGTTTGCTTACGCTTTAGCGGTAGGAGAAGAAAATGCAAATGGAGGAGTTATTGTAACAGCTCCTACTTGTGGTTCATCAGGAGTAATCCCTGGGATGCTCAAAGCTATGGAAGAAGCCTATCACCTAAGTGAGGAACAGGTTTTGAGAGGATTGGCAATTGGAGGATTGATTGGAAATCTCATTAAACATAATGCGACAATTTCTGGCGCTGAAGGAGGCTGTCAAGCTGAAATAGGATCGGCCTGTAGTATGGCCTCTGCGATGGCAGTATATTTCCTCTGAGGAAGCATAGAGCAGATTGAATATGCTGCAGAAAGTGGACTCGAGCATCATCTTGGTATGACCTGTGATCCTGTAGGAGGTTTTGTACAAATTCCTTGTATCGAGAGAAATGCGATTGTCTCTACTAGATCACTCAATACAGCACTTTATTGTATGTCTACAGATGGAAACCACACCATTAGTTTTGATGAAGTGGTTCAAACGATGCTTGAGACAGGAAGAGATATTTGTAGCGCATATAGAGAGACCTCACTTTGAGGACTCGCTAAATATTATGAAAAAAAGATTTTAGATGAAGACGAGAAGAAAAAGGCTCAGGAAGAATTTGATGAAGTTTTTAATCAAAATGAAGAAAACTGACTTTAGTCAGCTTTTTTCAATATAAAATCTATAACAATAATGAAACTAGAGTTCTCGCTTAGTCTTTACCTCCTGAGGCTTAGCCACAGCTAAATGCTGCGCATCTCAGGTTTTTTGATACTCGAGTATTTGATCAAAATAACTAAACCTTCAGAAACTCTTTCGTTGATCAATCTCTCTTATAAAATAAGCTACTCCATAACTATCTAATTGACGACCTTGACCGTCGAATCAGAATTCTTTTCTTGTTCATATCGTCTTTACGAACCATTTTCCCTCTTTCAAGAAAGGCTTATCAACGATCATTTCAATATGATAAACAAAGTTATGCTCAGTTTTTCCTGGTTCTTCATGCCAAAACATCACATCTCCCTCCTGTACCTGCTCTAACGCAATAGGCTTAGCATCTGCAAAAAACTCTACAGTCCTAAAACGAACCGCAAAATCAATTCCCATCTGAGAAAAAACTCGTAACCAAAGTCATGAACAATCAAATCAGTTTTCATCCTTTCCTCATCGAACATAAGGCACACCAATATGTTGGCTAGCTAATGCAATTGCCTGTTTAATCAACTCTTTTTGTGTCATAATATCTAATTTTTATAAATAAAATAAGCATTTATTGAAGCAATTCTGAATTTTTAAGATATTCTTGATCAGGATAATAAGCAAACAATAAAGAATCCCCTTTGATCATATTCAAAATTGGGACATCTAATTCTGGGAGGGTAAAACAGCCCTCACTCTGATCTATTCCAGCGGGATGGATAAAGATTCCACGCTTTCTCGCATTATCATTAGATGACTCGATACCGCTTAAAAGCAACCCACTTCGATCCTTGGTTCTTGCCTTTTGAATCTCTAGTGGCGTTCTATAAAATCACAGACTGGTCTGATTACTCCCAATCTCATTAGAAAACAAAGTCGCAAATTCTCCTCAAGATTTCTTCCCATGTCAAGTCTGAACCGCAAACTCTACTCTATTTTTCTCCATATTGAGAACAAAGAATCTCTTTTGAGTATTAGACTTTGTAAGATCTACAATCGTAAGATATTTCGGATTTCAGAGATCAGACTTTAACTTTTTATAGCCCTTCATGGCATAAAAAAAAGGGAGAAAGTCCGGCTTAACCTCTCATTTTAATTGTAAATACTTCCATCTTAGCACAAAATTTTGCAAGATTTTTGTCATAATAAAGAAAAAAGTATAAAGTCTGATTCTTTATACTCTTTTTAAATTAGAAGTAAAGATTAACTAAGAATTTCTTGTTTTTGCTCTGTTGTTAAAGTTTTAGTAGATGCAAGTAAAGGTCAAGATACTCCTTTTTTTTCTTGATCTGCAAGCTGTTTATAAAATGGAGGCCTCCCAAAATGACGATAATCATTTATCTCTCTCAATCTATATCCTACGCCATTTTTATCTGTTTTATTGCCATTTTCATCTAAAATCCCTCTATCTGTAGAAGAGCCAATAGTTTTGATCATCCATTTCCCATTTTGAAGAAAGGGCTTCCCCACTACCATTTCAATATGATAAATCTCACTGTGTTTTTTCTTCCCTGGCTGCTGCTCCCAATACATAAAATCTCAAATTCTTACTTGATCCTGAGTTAAACTTGCATCTGTTTTATCAAAAAGTTGAGCAGTAAAACGAGTAGGGAATTTCATCCCTTGTTCTCCAAATGCATAATTTCGCAACCCTGAGCAATCAAATCCCTTTCCTCCTGGACTTGCCCCACCTCGAACATATGGCTTACCAATTTCTTTTTGAGCAGAAGCAAGGACTCTTTGAATATAAGGTCTTTGTTCTTCAAATCCTCAGAAACTCTCGTCATTGAAAAGCTCTTTAGAGCGCGAAAATCATCAGGCAATAAATTCTGAATTTTCTATATTTTGATCTTCTCAATTTTCAGTATTCAGAACTCATTCTTCACTACTTTGTGCACTTTCTTGATTTTCAGCACTTGTAGATTCTAATCAAATCTGATGTTTTAGTTTGGCTAGCTCCTCTTGGGTAGAGACACTCTTGAGTTTTTCTCTAAATTCTTTGAGCTCTCCAGCAGATCAAGACATAGTCTCTAGTATTTTCCCGACGACTGCATCATGAATCTGATCAAGAAGTCCCTCATCAATCAGATAATCAAAAACCTTATCTTCCGCTACAGTAATAAAAATATCTGGTTTTTCCTTTTTTAAATTTTCAAGATATTTTCTTGCAATTTCTTCCCTTAACATCTGTAATTTTGCTTCAGTTTCTGGATCTTCATTCAAAGAAACAATAATATCTTTGACAGAATCTAATACATTCATCTCATTACTATTACATTAATAAAATTATTTTATCATCTCTGTAAGCCAGGAGGCTATCTTTTTTACTACAGCATCATCTTTTGCTATTGGGCATCGCTCTTTGAGCGTATCCTGAGAAATAATTTCTGTATCACTTCAAAACATTCCCTGATTTTTAGCTACTAATGCATCATGAAGTCCTTCTATCTCAAAAGCAATTCTCACCCTCTTATACGTTTTCTTTATCCAATTGGCAAAGTTTGCCAGTCGGAGCACTTCTTTGAGAGACAATCATAAATCAAGTTTATCAAGATAAAACTTCCCTGATTTTTCTGCAAGTTTAATCGTATGTCACCAAGATTTAAGAACGGCTCTCTCAGGATCATAGATTATATTTCCTCTTTGATTTTGCCATACAATATTTGGGCTTGTTGCCTCAATTTGTTCTTGGAGAGGATTTATTTGTTTGATTGCCTCTTTTTGTGAGTTAGGTATTACTTTTACACGCACTGGCGACTCTTTCAGCTTTTGAATTTTTTGAGTATCCAAGACTGGAATATTTGGAAGCTTCAAAAGCCTCTTTTTAATTTTTTCAGACAGCTTATTAGGATTTAACAGTGCGGAAATTGCATCTGTATCTCACCAATTTCCCCCTACCTTGATAGTAATAATCTTTCAGTCACTATTTTTTCCCAATAGAGATTCAGAAATCATTGTTGATAAAATCAGCTTAGAAGCCTGATGTCATATCTCCTTTTCCTTTGCATCTTCGGATTTTCGAAGTTGCTCAATAGTTTTTGATCAGACTTTTTGTGTTTTTATAGAGGAAAGATAATAATCCTTAACCTTTGCATTTTGTAAATAAGGGAAGGAAGTTATTTTTTTCTCATCAAAAGTTCCATCAGCAGAGAAGAAATCTCACTCTCCATAAAACAATGCTGCATTGTAAAGTACAAAAGAATCTACATCGTTCGTCTTAAACTTTGTCAAAGAAAGCATAATTCCTAAATAAAGATTCTCAAAATACGTTGCAAAACTCTCATACTGTTTGAGAATTTCTGATGTTCCCACTACACTAGCGTCATAATAAAGGATATCTGTCTTAAACTTTTCTCGTTCTTTATATTTATCCGCAATCAAAACCTCAATCTCCTTTGGCATATCTAGTTCATCCTCTTTTGAAAAACTAGATTCCACTGCTTGAAGCTGAGAAAGCTGTTGATGTACCACCTCTACACGTGCAATCAAAGCCTGCTCCTCATCTGAAAACTTTTCACGCTGTGGAGAAAGATAAGAAACTTCAGCATTGAATACCTTTTTATCATTTAACTCGGACTTAAGTGTCAATGTTTCAAGCTTACCATTTTTCATAGTGAAAAACTGCCTTTGGAGATCTCAAAAACCTGCTTTCTTTGCTTGCAAAAGTAAATAGTAAGGGAGCTCTATATACTTACCTCCTTGAGCATTTTTGGAAACAAAAGCAGAAATCTGATTTTTGATCTCATTTTGTTTCTCAACCGTACGATAAGAGAGTTCTGACTTCAGAATTGAACGAAGCTTGCTTTCAAACTCCTTTTGGAGATTTGCATCAATATTCTCTGTCGGAGTATCAATACTAGATGTTGAGGTTTTGAACTCTTTTTTCATGATTTGATCCACTTTTACATCAAGCTGACTTGCTGGGAATCCTGAAACCAATCTCGTATCAATACCGCCATCTATCAACCAGTCTTTATTAAGCTTTCGCTCACTAGAAAAGTAAATTCCATGATTATTTGCAACATCTTCAGAGTAAAATTGCATCAACTGTGCTTTATCATTTTCTCCTGTATATCCATATAGTTCACAAGCAAGTCTATACAAAACATTTTGCATTGGATCATCGGAAACATTCAGATTTCATCTTCTTTCTTGTCTATTTTCTACAATAGTTGCAACATCTTCCTTTCAGAGTTGTGGATACTGTACCTGAGAAAGATCAAAGTCTTTACGCAAAAGATTTTCGATAAAAGCAACATTCTTATCAGTATCTGGAATCTGGATACGAGCAAATCAATCTCAAGCAATCAGTTTTTCCCAGTCTTGCATTGCCTTTACGAGTTTCACATTTTCAGTATAATTCTGATCTTTTTCATCCTCTGAAAGGAGAGAAGAAAGGTCAGAAGTAACAAGAATCTCCTGATAAAGTTCAGGATTTGTTTTTTCTAAATTTTGAAGTTTTTTTACTTTTTCAGGACTAAAATCCTTAAAATACTCTTTTTGATAAAGGTCTAAATTCTGATTAAAATTAAGGTCCGTATTCCATTTATTCTGCGATTTTAGCATTTGATACACTCTAGATTGATTAACTAAATTATCCAAATACTGCATTCCTCCTCAATTTTCAATCTTCCTCACAACATCTCCGCTCTCAAAAAATGTTTTAAGATAATCAAATCTCTGCTTAACCTTTTCTTCAACCTGTTTTCGTGCTAAATCAAATCTTTGTCTTTCTTGCTGAGAAAGCCCTGACTCAAATTCAGTTTTCTTTTTTCCACTTTGAAGATAGGAAAATAAAATTTGACTAGATCCTCATAAATCACCATTTTCTAGTTCATCAATAAACAACATTGACCAAATAGCATCATTAAGGGATTTGGCCTTTTGTGTAAGTTCTGGCGCTCAGAGCTTTTCATTAAGAGTAGTGTTTCAGTTTTCTTTATTGTAAAGTCATTGAAGAATGGTCTGGTTGAGTTGAGACCTCTTTTGACGCAGAAAATCTTCCTTATTCTGCAGATAAAAATCTTTTACATCAAAATATAAGGTATCTACCCCTATCGCAGCTGCTGCTGTTAGCCCTCCAACTCAAACCCCAATCAATGTCCCTATAGGTCATCAAGCACTTCACAAAGAAGTACACATCAATAATGCTTCTATTGCTACAGAAGCAACTCCTATACCTAATTGTACATTTGCTCTAGTATATTTATTAGACGCACGCATTTCATTGACCTTTGCTATAAGATCCGCTTCTTTATTATCTTCAAGATATACATACACATCAAATCAAAGACATGCCATATCAAAAAGCATCGCTCCTTTGAAGGTTTTAATTGCTCTACTAAGTTTAGTCCCACGAGAAAGCAGCGTACACATAGACTCTAATTCTGCTTTTGAAACTGCTTTACTAAAACTTTCAACAAGATCATCTCCTACATTTAAAATGTTATTTGATTTGAGAATTGCCTGAATATCTGCTGGAGATTTCCCAATAAGTTGATCTGAGAGAAGACTAATTTGCTTAAGCGTCTTGGGATCTAACCCCAGATGGAAGAGAATTTTATTTGGAATTTTCCCACCAAGACTATCCCATGATTTTAGCAAATCAATGGTTTCTTTATCAAAATTTGCAAATCCTTTTGAAAGTTCATCTATATTCTTATCTAAAACCTTGAGTTGCTTAGAACTAAGACGAGATTTTAAAGCAGATCTTTGTTTTTTCATTGTTTCCAAGGCTCAATTGAGCTGATCCTTAATTTTATCTGGAGAAAGATTTTTTGTGATGTTTCTTGTCTCATACCCCCTAATAACCCTATCAAGACCAAGAGTTGCTCAAACTCCAGCCGCCCCAGCAGCAACTCCCATAGCCATAGACTTTGCAGGCGATTCCTTCTCTGGTTCTTGAGTATGTTTTTCTTTTTTATCATGTGATAAAAATTGAGGAGTTGATTTTTGATATGGATTTCAAGCAACTTCCCCTGCTTGTAAAACTGCTTGCATATTTTCCTGGTTACTAGACGAGCTTGAAGCTAAAATTTGTGGAGTTTCTTTAGCATGTGTTTTAACACCAGTTAAAATCTCATTTTTCAACGCTTGAAGTTCTTCTTCTGTTTTCCTGGTCTCAATCTCTGTTCTCTTTTCCTTCATAAAAGCAAAAATCTGATTTGCGATGTCAGGTGTCACAAAATTAATGATATTCTTCCACCATCAGAACTCCTTAACCTCATCAAACTTCTGAGGCAAATTAGCCTCTCAACTTAGAATTTTTTTAATATCATCTTTAATTGGCAAAAGGACAAGCGACTTTAGAAATCAAAGTTGCTCTTTAAAGTCATCCAAATATTTTTCCGATATCTCCGACTTTAACTGCTCTATAGCTACCATTTATCAGATGGATATAGTAAAATAAAATTATGTCATTTTTGCAAAGAATTTTATAGCTGTCTTAACTGTAGTCAAGATTTCATCTCCATTTTTGAGGAGATTTTTCTGTGTTTTTGCAACCTTGAAAGTATCTGCGAGCGCCTCAAGTGCATCATCAGCAACTCAGGTACCCTTTCCCTTAAGAGAGAGAATTGCCGCATCATCTAACTCCTTAATAACAGTATCAAGATTTTTTTCAATTGCATTTCAATTTGCATCGAAAAGTGTGAAAACAAACTTTTGACCTTCAAGTTTACTGAGATTGTGAAGCTGCTCTGCCGCATAGGTCAGATTTTTACCTTTTTTGAAAATACTTAGAAGTTCTTCAGATTTCGCAATTTCAGCTTCTGTTTTTTTGAGAATGCTATCTCTAAATTCAGTTAACGCCTCAATTCTTTTTTCTATCTGAGCCTTTTTCGCTCCACTTGCTTGAGAAGTATCAAGTTCAAGAACCTTTAATTCATTATCAAAATCTCTTTGAACCTGTTTATATACATTTGAATCTCTTGCTACATGTTCTGCGACCTCACCAGCAGTATCTGCAGCATGCGCTCCTGTCTGTGTTACGACTCTTGATTCAACACGATCAACAATTGTCCTCAGATTTTCTAATCCTTCATCTCCGGCAATCGCAAGCCTAACCTCATTTCCATTATCAAAGTTTTTAATCACTTTTTGATAAAGATCTGGATCTTGCTTTAGCTCTTTTAGGAAGGTATCTGATGTTTTAGTCTCTGAGACATATTTATCAAAGATTTTTTCTGCTACTACAAAGTCTCATTTCTCAGACTTTGGAAGCCCAAAATACTCCGCCCATATTTTTTCTGATTTACCAGTTCCATGTCCCCAAATCTTTCCCTGCATAACATTAGCTGCTTTAGAAAGTTTGAGATCACCACGCTTTAATGCTTCCATAAGTTTTTCTGGCCCCTTTTCTCACTTAAATTCAGTCCAGCTTAGATAACGACGCGGCATCCCATAATGCATCTTATCTACAAATCTTTGGGCAGTCCTTGAATTAGAAATAAGCTTTTTTCCTCCAAGCCACGCTAATGAAGCTGGAAGTGTAGTAATAGTAAGTCAAGTTTTAATCATTTTTTTCCCAGCTGTTTTAGATCAAACTATATAAACAACTCACCCTACAACTGTAAGCG
This sequence comes from candidate division SR1 bacterium, assembly GCA_013333295.2. GTDB lineage: Bacteria > Patescibacteriota > Gracilibacteria > Absconditabacterales > Absconditicoccaceae > HOT-345. The sequence goes on from JABCPD020000027.1 coordinate 61,725, forward strand.
TAATCCCTGTTCCAAGAGCAGAAGATGCCAAATAAGAAGATGCATCTATCCACTCTCCTCACCAAAAAGATTCTACCCTTCTCTTAAGGTTGTTTACAGAATCAACACAAAAACCTGGAATTCTATAGATAATATTTCCATTTTCATCGATATCCTTGTGGATTGTAGATGCACCAAGCATTATCTCTTTTTTAAGGGCAAGCATATTATTGATAGAATCAGAAAGAGCAAAAATCTGATTTTGATCAAGTTTTCCCTCTTTTAGCTTGGTCTGTGCTTCTCTAATTTTTTGTTTGTAAGAGTCTAAAACCTTTTCTAGTCCTGATTTTTCTAAATACTCACGAATCGTTGAGTCTTGAGTATTCAATAAATCTCCATAAATATTCCAAGCTGAAGCCTCCGCAGCATCATAAATCTCATCATCAACCTCCTTGATAATAGCATCACACGATGAAGTCAGCTTTTTCTTTTCTTCTTCTGTTGGTGCTTGATTGGCAACTTTTTTTTCTGCCAAAGCTTGCAAGATATCTTTGTCTCCACCTTTGGCTCAAAGGAGAGCAGA
>JABCPD020000028.1 GCA_013333295.2 candidate division SR1 bacterium
ACTTACCAAATGCTCACTAAGCCTGATGATGCGACGACATTTAAGACGCTTAGAAGTACGATTATGTATGCATTTTTGGGATTGGTTTTGATAGGGTCTGCATATCTTTTGGCAAACTGGTTAATTATCACATAACAGACTTGATAGTGAAAAGTTGACAGGAATCAGCTTTTTGGATATACTTATTTTGAGCTTTTCTCCTTTTTGGAGAATTGAATAAAGCATTGTAAATATTTTAGTCTTTTGGAAAAAATATGAATAATAAAATATTGCTTAGTACCGATACAATGGTTGGTTATGGGCTCGATATGATCTTTGAAATGGCAAAAAATGCAGATATGATGGAATTGATTTGGCTGTTTCAAAGGGGTTTGATGCATGGAATGAAAACTATGTAAAATCACTTGTCAAAAAACATCAGTTACCGATCTATTCGATTCAGACTTCAGCTTCTTTGAATAGTAAGGAGATGAATAAAGTGTTGGATTTATGTGAGGCGACTAATTGTGATTTGATTACGATCAATGCTCCGAAGTTTTTTGATTTCAGATCGTATGCGTTTATAGCAAACAATATTGGGGAGTATCAGGCTCAGAATCCAGCTCTTAATTTTGCTATTATCAATCCAGAGGATAATAATATTTTTGCATTGCCGATCCCTGCATATCGTTTTAGTAATATGTTGGACATTATCAAAAAGTATAATTGTGCATTGGCTTTGGATGTTGCAAATATGGATAGTCAGGAGTTAGAGGGAAATTTTAGTAATAAGCTTGATGACTTTGCCCAGTATCTTGCTATGGTTTATATTTCTGATAAGTCTAGAAAGTGAGAAGGGCACTTGGTTCCTTGAGATGGGATTCTTCAGTTGCCTGCATTTATTAGAAGGCTTATGAAGTCTAATTTTTTGCGTCCGTTTAGTGTAAAGTTAAATTTGACTAAAGAGGAACTCGCAGATGCTGATAAGGTTGAACTTTTGCTTAATAAGACTAGAGAATTTATTCTTAAAAGTGTAGACTAGTGTCTAGTACTTTAAACATAAAAGTAAAAATCTGAATCGTAGTGAGGTGAGGACTCTAGATTCAGATTTTTTATTATTTTTCACATGATTTTATCGTTATGTTTTTTAAAGGAAAAAATATGATATTGAATTGATTCTATATCATTTTTTCTTAAAATGGCAAGAGTCTCTTTGATAAAAAGAGGTTAAAAATCTGACTTTTAGAACTTTTTTAGCTATAATAGAGATAAGTTTTATATAGAGCGGATCGTGATGGCAAAAAACTCAAGGAATCAGGTGCAGAGTTCTCAAAATACGCTTAGGAGTCTCACAAATAGTCCTCAATTACAACAAACTATTAATAGTTTGTTAAAAGCCCTTAATCAGAAAAATGATAGGTCTGCTTTTGAGTTTACTGAAAATTTGCAATGAGAAATTGACTGGAGGGGAGGTCAAGGAATTCTCTTTCAAATGGCAAATCCCAATAATCATGTTATGAGGGATTTGGACTTCTTGGAGCTAAAAAATGAAGTAATTCACCTTGATGAATTAAGTACTATTGTCCAAAATGGTATGCAAATGCCGAATAATAGTCCAATGTGGGCGGCATTTGAGTCTGTATTGGTTGATGAGATCACTAGAGAATTCAAGCAGTTGATTGATCAAAGTCCAGTTCTCAAGTCACTAAAATCGGATTTTATGGCTCATATTTCAGGTGTTCGTAGTCCTGAGGTTTTGATTAGTCTTATTGATGGATTTGCGTCAAATTTGAATAATGCGAATCAAAAAAAAGAGTTTCAAAAAATAATCAAAGATTATAAAATTTCCTTTTCGACTATTGCTCAAAGACTACAAGCAAAGTGACTTGATATGTCTAGTTTGCAAAACCCTTATACTCAATGGAGTGCTGAAAATAAGGTATTGTGGGACGGTATTCTTTCCCAGCTTGTTATTGGTAGATTTCAGGGGCGTGTTCAGGACTTAAATACTTTGGTGGAGTGATCTATTGGTGTGTTTGACAGAGCATTACCAACTTTTGCGATTTTTTTTGAAAAATATCCTTTTGATTATCAAGTACTGCAACAGAAATATCCTGAAAAATGGAAGGAGATTGAAACTCTGCAAACTCAGGCAGGAGCGGCAAAAGATGATGCAACTTTGGAGCAAATCAATCAACAAATTCAGAATCTTGAGTTTTCTCTTTATTTGCAAAGTCTTTCAGAGCAGAATGCCCAACTGGCACAAGTTATGCAGAAGCTGGTAACTTCAAACTGTGATTTTTTAAAGTTAAGTTCTGCTGAGCTTGATTGTTTAATGAAAGAGATAGTAGATATTACAATAGATAAATATAAAGATAAAAATCTGATAAAAGTCTTTGAACAGATGGGGGGATCTGGCTTTGAAACTTTTTTTAGAGAGCTTTTTGATATGAGTAAAACCTCCCTCAAGCTTTGAGGAGTTGATTTGCCAATAACTAAAAAAATTCTAGGAAATACTCCACACGCTCTCCAAAATTTAGAGGCGTTTGCTCAGATGGATCTTCCTCTTGAATTTGAGTTGAAAAACATAGATCAAGCTGGGATTTCTGTTGAAAATCGTGCGAGTCTTGAGGCTCTTTTTGAAACTGAAATGAGTGATGACAAAAAGTCTATCAAGCTTTGAGGAAGGGATATAGGGAAACTTTTGTATCTCTGGACGATGAGCAATCAAGATAAGTGATTTGAAAATTTCGAAAGAAAGGAGGTGTTAGATAAGGGAATTGGTAATCTCTTTTCTGAGACAGCCTCAGATGTTAAGCGTGTGGAACTTGAAAAGCTTAAGGATCAACTTCAGGATGAAGAGGAGAGTAAAAACAAGAAAGAAGAGTCTCCGGAAGAACTTATAGAAAAGTGAGTAAAGGAACTCAATGAATTTTGGAATGGAATAAAAGGTGGAAAATCTGAAACAGGACCTCAGGTATGAGATTACCTTTATTTTGAGGATTCGGCACTGGATAGTATGATCCCTCCTTATGATGTCGGATGAGGAGATGGAAGCCAAGAAAAGGTTAGAATGGAAATTTCAAGGATTGATAATGAAACGGGAGAAATTTCCTTTAAGATGTATGGTACGGAAATCGCTTTATGACAAAAAGATGAGGGAGTGGAGCATACTCTTGATATGGCATTCTTTGTTGAGAAGATGAAAGAAAAGAAAAATCTGATTAAGATTCCTCGTGATCAGCAAGATTCTAAATGAATTATTGATTCTTTGTCTAATGCTGACGTTTCTGCAGATAAGCTTTGATGAGTAAAAATCGAAGATGGAAAACTTATGTTTGATCAATATGATGAAGAATGAAATCCTACTCAAGTAGAGGCAACTCATTTTGCTGTATATGATAGGATTTCTGATCAAAAAAGTGGTTTCAGTAGAGTAAAGATTATCTATCAAACAAAGATGATCGATAAAGATACTGTTGAAGTAAGTGGTGAAGTCCCAGATATGAATTGAGAAACTAAACGCTATAAAAAAACGATGAAATTGTCAGATTTCTTACTTTTTGTAGCAAATAAACATTTATTACCAAAGACTAAAGATCAAGTAGAGGCAGAACTTAAATCTCAAGGGGAAATCCCTGGGAAAAAGCAGAAGATTTGGAAGTGGATGTCAATACGTGCGATGACCTCAAGTTTTAAGAC
>JABCPD020000029.1 GCA_013333295.2 candidate division SR1 bacterium
TCTCCTTCTGATAGGATATTATTTTCATGTGCGATAAATTTTTGGGCGTAGTCGACATTGAGAAATTTAAGCTGAAAATGGTTGAAATATGAGATCTCATCCAGGACCTTTTGTGCCTGTTCCTGAACTGAGGCAGTATTTATTAGAATATTTTGATAGTTGATATAGGTTTGTATTGCAATGAGCATAAAAAAAATACTGGAAGCTAGGAGGCTTCGTTTGATGAGAAATCCTTTTTGGGTAATGAGATTCTTCAGAAATGCAGTCATAAAATAAGAAAATAGCTTGATAAAAAAGTTCAAGTTAATATAAAAAACTATATTGCTTTTTTGCAGGGAAAAAACAAGAGAAAAAGTCAGATTTTTGTTTCTTGTTTGGATTTTTTTTGAGAAATTTATTTTTTATCTGATAGCTATGGCGATACATAGATTGCCGGATTATGTGATCAATAGACTGAAGGCTTGAGAAGTTGTACAAAGGCCTGCGAGTATGCTTAAGGAACTGGTAGAAAACTCTCTGGATGCTGGAGCAACTGCAATCAAAATTACGATTAACGATGGAGGAAAGAGTTTGTTGTCCGTTGAGGATAATGGAAGTGGAATTGAGCTTTCTGATATGGACTTATTGCTTGAAAGGTATGCTACGAGTAAGATCTCGTCTGAGAAGGATTTGATGAGTTTGGAGAGTTATGGTTTTAGATGAGAGGCTTTGGCATCTATTGCTGAGGTAAGTAAAATCACAATCCTTACTAAAACAGCCTATGCGGAAATTGGGACAAAGCTTCAGAGAAGGGGACAGGAAACCGTTGTTAGACATTTGCCGGTTCCTTTTAGTCATGGAACTATGGTGAGTGTAGAGGATCTTTTTATAATGTTCCTGCTAGACTCAAGTTTCTTAAATCGGCTCAGACTGAATTTTACTATTGCTATGCATATTTTTTGGATGTAGCGATTGTGCATTTTGATAAGGATTTTGTTTTGATTAAGAACAATAATCTTGTTTTTGATCTTAAGGCGAACGAAAGTGTAGAAGGCAGAATTTTGGATCTTTTTAGAAAGGATTGGAGAGAAAAGCTTTTAAGTCTGAATTTTGAGCAGGAGCATATCAAGATTAGTGGGGTAGTGTCCGATGCTTCATTGCGTTTTGGATCCGCTGAAAATATCAAAATCTATGTAAATAACCGTCCTGTAGAAGATAAAATTATCAAAAAAGCAATTATGGATAGTTATGCTAGGCAAATTACGCCATGAGAATATCCATTGGTAGTACTCTTTGTTCAAGTTCCTGCTGATGAGGTAGATGTCAATGTACATCCTAGTAAGTTGCAAGTTAAGTTTATGGATTCTCAATATGTATTTAAGTCAGTGGTTGCTGCGATATCCCAGGTTTTGTGAGAAAATAAAATTGCTAGTGTAGGAAATGAATTTTTTGCTACTCAGATGAAGTCACAATCCTCAGAAAATGGGCAAGAGGCATATAGATATCTCCAAAACAATTCTGAATCCCAGAATACGAATTTAAAGTCAGATTTTTCATCTTTTTTGAATGCTGGAAGGAGTATGGGAGGTTCACTACTTTCAATGCAAAGGGGGAAGATGTCTGGAGAGGTAAAGGATTTTGCAAATATTGTAGATGATCTAAGTGCAAATTTGGAAAACCTGGATCCTCAAAATACAAGATCTGAGACTCTTTTTACTCCAAGGCGATCTGGTGAAATTACTCAAAGAGGTACTTTGGATCAGCAAATGCAAGGAGAAACTTATTTTCATGAAGATATTGGAGCGTATCAAATTCTCGGTCAAATGCGAAATATGTATATTGCATTGATGGCAGATGGAGCATTGTACTTGATAGATCAGCATGCACTGGCTGAGAGGATTGCTTTTGAAAAGATGAAACTCAATCAAGATCTGACTTCTGAAACTCTTTTACAGCCTCTTAAATTTGAGGTTACTAGAATTCCTAATCTTGAAGAAAAACTGGAACAACTTTGAAATTTGGGGTTTGATATCGGTCAAATTAGTGAATCTGCAATAGTCGTTTACGCAATGCCAAGGGTTTTTGTACAATATCCCGTAGAACTTGCAAAGCTACTTAATTATGTACGATATTTGGAGGAAGTAAGCTTTGATCATATTATGGATGGGGTTTTTGCTACTAAGGCATGTAAGATATCGATCAAAGCAGGTCATAAGCTTTCTTATCTTCAGATGAAACAGTTGCTTGAGGATGGGTTTAGATATATTCCTGGAATGTTCGTTTGTCAGCATGGAAGACCGTTTTTTGTCAAGATGGATAAGAAAAATATTGATGGGCTTTTTGATAGATAATTTATTTTTAAAAAATAAAAAAAGAAAGAAATCAGACTTCTTTCTTTTTTAGTTTATTATTTGAAGAGTTTTGATGGAAAGTACATATCAATAAGTCCAAATGATTTGTCAATAAGGAAACTTTTTGATGTTCCGTCATTTTCTTGTCCACAAGGGTTTCCTACGGTATCCTTCCCTGTATCTATATTACATTTCCAAGTGAAAATTTCTGAAAGTCAGATTTTTTTGCTTGTATCAATTCCGATATTTCTTAATTTCACTTTTGTTTGATCGTTCGGTTCTTGAAGGGTATTGAATGAAGCAATTTTTCCGTGAACGATGAGTTTGTTTGTTATTTCTGTTCCCTGGTTTTGAATAAGTCCGTTAATGATGAAGTTTCCCTTGAGGAAGTTTGCTTTAATAATACCATTTTTATCTGGATATCCATTTCCTAGAAATGTTTGACTTGCATCCAAATTTGGTAGTTTTAGATCTCCGTGGATGAGAAGTATTGTAATAGGCTGACTTGTGGCATCCATATATTCAGTTAGAGTGAGATCTCCCTCTTTTATTACAATAGTTTTCCCTGCATATCTTTTGGGATCAATTGACCCACCATTTTTTGCACAGATTATGTCTCCATTTGGAGTCAGATTTCCCCATCTATTTCTACAAAGAGATTCAGCTCTTTTGTTTGCTATGTTGATGATGTTTGAAATATTTTCTGTGGTAGATACTAAGAGTGATGTTTTTTGTGTGTTGTTTTCGATTCCTTTTTGGTCAGAGGTTTGTACCTGAGATGATAGTCCTACGATTCCTCTGATTCCAAGATTCATCATGGTTTCTAGCGCATTTCCATTTCCAAAAATAAGAGTGTCGTCTTTTGGTCATAAAATCGAATCATTTGTTTGTGGAATAGTTTTTTCAGGATTATTAGGATCTTCTCTTAGACTATAAAAATCGTTTACACATTTTGTTTTGCTTAGTTTCTCTGTAAAGCTTTCGTGGAAGGCATTTACCTGTGCTAGATTTTCAGACTTTACATAAGCTCCAACCAAAGCAATTCCTCCTGCTTTATCGTAGATGTATCCGAAAGGATATTGATTGTCAATTCTCTGAAAGTTACATCTTAATTCTGCTGTTGGGAGCTCGTTTTGTTGTAAATTATTTAATAATCCTGCGTATATAGAATATTCACGTCCTTTATAGGTATGAGTAATTCTTCCATAGATACCGTAGAGAGAATTTGTTCTTCCATCTTCGTTTTCTGGTACGACTTTTCCAGCCTGTTTTTTTTGACAGTTTGTATAGAATCCTCAATTTATTGTTAGTTGAGATGGATTGTAACTAGATTGGATTCTAGCGAGATCCCCTTGTGAATCAGTATCAAGAGGCCAAAGTCTTTCACCTCTTTGTGAATTGTAGTAAAAACCTCTAATTTGTGCAGAGCAGAGTAGTCTTTCACCGTTTGCACTTACCTCTTGAGGAGTAGCGAGAGCTTTTGCCTCTGTCCAGAAAAAACCACCTCCAAAGTCATTTCCTCAGACATTGAAGTGTACTGTAGAGAATTTATTTGCTAGTGTTTGGTCTTTGATTCAGTCTACAGTTATTTTGTTTTGACTCGCATTTACTCATAAAAGTAGGCTTCCTCCTAGGAATAAGACACCACTGATCCCAGCAAGAATTTTTGTAATTTTTCTTTGGTTTTGTTTCAACATACTTATTGTAATAAGATGTAAAAGTTACATGCTTGATTATACTTACTTTTTTTTATTTTGCAAAAAATCGAAGAGAAAAATCAGATTTTTTACTTTTGGATTAAATTTGATTTGTAGGTATTTTGGTTTTTGTTTTTACTTGTATTTATTTGGGAAGTTAGTAAACTAATTGAAATTTATGCCTTAAGGAAACTCATATGCAAGTAGAAAATCAACCGGTATTAAAGGTATTTCTTGTAGATCTCGTAGATAAGCAGACTAACAAGGAAATCCTTGAAGATAGAATGAGAGAGCTTGAAAATTTGGTAAACACTTATGGTGGGGTGGTTGTTTTGCAGAAATATCAAAAAAAAGATCATCCAGACCTTAGGACTTATGTAGGGAAAGGTAAACTAGAGGAAATTATTGCTGATATGCTTCGCTTGGAGGCAAATTTGCTTGTAATTGGGAATGCGCTAAAACCTGCTCAGATTTATGCGATCAATGAAAAGTTGCGTTTGGTCAGTGAGGAACAAAATCTTAAAGAAAAGATGGGCGCTCGAGATAGGATTGATCTGATTTTGAAGATTTTTGAGAAACATGCAGAGTGAGGTGAAGCTAGACTTCAGATTGAGCTTGCTGCGATTAAGCATATGGGACCTAGAATTTATGGAATGGGGATGGAACTGAGTAGGCAAGGAGGTTCTTCTGGAAGTGGAAGTTGAGCGACAAGAGGAATCTGAGAAACCAATACTGAAAGAATGAAGAGACATTTGAAGGAGAAGGTTTTGAAAATAGAGAAGAAGCTTGTTGAGTATGAACAAATGAGAAAACTCCATCGTGATGCTCGTAAAAAGAAAGGAATGCCAACGATTGGGATCGTTTGATATACCAATGCTGGGAAGTCCTCATTGCTCAATGCTTTGACTAATAAGGGAGTTTTGGCTGAGAATAAGCTTTTTGCGACGCTGGGGACGAATGTTGGAAAGTGTTATTTGATCACAAATCCAGAAACCTGACTTGGTAAGGAGGTTTTGCTCAATGATACGATTGGGTTTATCAGAGATTTGCCCCCAAAATTGGTAAAGTCTTTCTCATCAACGCTGGAAGATAGTATTGAGTCAGATTTTTTGCTTCATGTTATTGATGCGAGTGATCCTTTTGTTGATGAGAGAATAGAGGTTGTTCATAAGGTTTTGAGTGATATCTGAGCACATCAGGATAAGATTTTGGTATTTAATAAGATAGATAAGGCTGATGAAGAGAGGATTGCACAATTAAGAGAAAAGTATTCAGATTTTAATTGTGTGTTTATCTCGGTTAAGGAGTCGCAGGGCTTTGAAGAATTGAGGGATAAATTGATTGGAAAAGTGAAATAAAAAAAATAAAACCTGACCTTTGATCAGGTTTTTGCTTTTAAATGAAAGATAAATGTCAGATATCGTGTATGAACAAAATTTTTTTGATTTTTTTCGAAAATGAATCAGATTTTTATACCTTTTTTGTTCATTTTTCCCAGTTCTTGATAAAAAACTCGTTCTAAAGTAAAAAAACTTTCATTTTCTCTTGAAAATTGAATCAAAAGTAGTATACATACGAATGTACCTAGTACATCTTTACATTTTATGTTGTTATTGCAATGACAAAAACAGCTCTTATCGCTAGCTTGGCTGAAGAACTTGGAGTATCTAAGAAATTGGCAGCTGAACTTGTAAATGCATTCATCGAAACTGTTATCGATGGTGTTAAAAAAGAAGGTGAAGTTAGAATTCAAGGATTTGGAACTTTCAAGGCTTCAAAGAGAAAGGCTAGAGAAGGTGTTAATCCTCAGGATCCTTCTAAGAAAATTAAGATTCCTGCTATGAAGGTTGTTACTTTCAAGGCTGGTTCTGAATTCAAGGCTGCTGTGAAGTAATTTCTCTCTGTAGAAATAAGAAGAGCTCTGACTTAGTTCAGAGTTTTTTCTTTATTTGAGAAATATAGGAGAAGTTTTGAACTATAGGAAAAGGGTGCAGGAATTCCTGCGCCCTTAACTTGAAAGTAATATTTTCCCAAACTTTACTTTCTTTACCAAAACCAAAGGAAAGTGGAAGTTTTTCGCAAGAGAGAATTCTAATGAAATCCTTATAGAAGTCAAGATAAAATTACTATTTTTGTAAAAGTATGGGATGAGTTGGTAGAAAACCTATGTTCCTAGTGTTTTTTTATGAGTTTTGATTGTCGATTTCTTTTTTAATGTGTGGAGAAAAAAATGAATTAATATAAATATATGTAATGTCAAGAGGAAAATCGAGAATTTTTATCAGATTTTTTACTTTTTATTTTATTTTATTTATACTTGGGCTAAGTTTTTAGTTTATTGTTATAGATATGAAACTATTTAGAAATAGTTTGGTATATGGATTAATGGTGAGTTTGCTTATTCAAGGAAGCGTATTTGCCACAGGATCTATGGCACCAAATATATGAGACATCAAACTCTCTGAGGCAATGAATCAAGATTGAGCATTTAAGGGGGCCGTTGATAATTTGACCGATTTGAGAGCCAGTTTGGAGGGCTTTAGGTCTCAGCTTTCTGAGATGGATAGTGCTGAAAAGGCAAAACACAAATGAAAGCTTGATGAAAGTTATAAAGAAGCAAGGATTGAGATCGTTAAGATTATTCAAAATATTGATGATTCTTCAATGAGAATTGCAAGGTTGCTTAAGAAGCTTTATGATTATAAAGTACAACTCCAAAGCTCTATCTCTGAACTAGGGGAGACTAAGGCTAATCTTGAACTTGGAAAGCAATATCTGAGTCAGCTTTTGCTTTTGACTTATAAGATGCAGAGAGAAATTTATAATGAGAGTGGTACTCAGATTGATGATCTGAAGGTTTTTATGAAATCGGCAGATATTTCTCAAGTATTGGTTGGTAATGATATGCTTAATTCGCTTTTGGTGCAGATCAATGATTTGATGAAGGCGGCCACAGTTCAGGAAAAAGAAAAAACAGCGCTTATTGAGAAACTTACTTCTCTCAAGAATACTTCACAAAAACTACTGACTCAGTATCAAGAAGAAATCGAGACATTAAACCAAAAGAAAGCATATTTGATTACTTTTATGGATCTTTATCATAAAAAGAAGCTTCAAGACCTAACTCAAAAGACTGTAGCAACAGAACTAAAACAGACTCAAGATGCTATTTCTGCTTTGGTTAAGGATATTGTTTCCAAGAATTATCGTACTGAAAATAATATCCCAGAGCAAATTGCTCAACTCAATAAACAAAAAGACAGTTCAGAAAAAGAAACCTCTGAGGCTGCATGGCCTGCGTATCCTGTGAGTCAGATTTCGACTGTTTTTAAGGATGCGGATTTTGAAAAGGAAAATGGTTTCAAAAATTTGAGCGTGGAAATGAGTGTTGATCAGGGGACTCCTGTTTATGCAATGAGAGATTGAGTGGTATATAGTGTTCATCAAGGAACAGATCAGGTTTCTTGGGTAGTGATTATGCATACAGATGGTTATGTCTCAGCATATTCTTATTTGAGTAATATCGCAGTAGAGGCTGGAGAGCTTGTAAAAAGAGGACAGTTTATAGGAAGAAGTGGAGGAGAACCGGGAACTGCTGGTGCTGGGTTTAGATCTGAGGGAGCAAATCTGACTTTTTATCTTTTTAAAGATGGAACAGCAATAGATCCGCTTACTGTGCTTGATTTGAGTGTTGTAATGGACAAAGATAAGGTTTTGCCTGAGGAATATAAGCTTAAGTATTTTAATGATCAATATGAAAGACCTATTGATGTTAGTAAGGTTTCAGTATTTAAGTGAGGAACTGCAGAGGAGAGAACTCAAAGATTCTTGAATTCTTACGCAGTAGGTACTTATAGAAATGTAGATTTTTGGGATCAGGTTGTAGCTGGAACTAATATCGATAGAGACATGGTTATTTGTATCGGATTTGCAGAATCGTCTCTCGGAAAATTCCTCTCAACAAGTAATAATATTGGAAATGTTGGAAATAATGATAGAGGAGATCGTATTGCCTATAATAATCCATTTAACGGTGCAAGATTGATCGCATTGACATTAAATAATCAATATTTAGGTGATTATCACACTATTAAGCAACTCTCCAGATATGGAAATGAAGATGGAAAGATTTATGCATCTAGTCCTATCAATTGGCAGTCTAATGTACAAAAGTGTCTCTCAAAGATTAAGGGATTTTATGTTCCTGAGGATTATCCGTTTAGAACTGGGGTAAATCCAATAGAAAATCAGATCCAGAGGCGCGTTCACAGGTTTCTTCTGTTGTTAAAATGCAGGCTGAGAAGTCAAAAATTATGGAAAATTCAAAACAAACTAAAATTGGAGGAGTAAAAGTAGAATAAAATCAGATTTTTTAGTTTGTTTTTGTAAAAGATGATGGAGAGAGAAAAGTTGCATGAGGACTTAACAACCTCAGAAGAGGTGAGAGAGGCACTTGATGAAAAAGAAAAGGTTCGTCAAAAGTGAATTATTCAGCAGCAAAAGGAAAATTTGACAGCGATTGATGCTTTTCAGGCAGCATTGGATGTGGTTGGATTGGAACCAACACGATGATCAGTTGCAGATTGAACAAATGCGCTGATTTACCTTTTTAGGTCAGCAAAGGCAAAATATCAAGGAAATGGGGAAAAAGCAAAAGCTCATTTGATGGATGCTGGGATTTCTGCGGTTTCGTTGATTCCGTTTGCTGATGTGATCAAACTTTTGAGACTTCGTAAGTATCCAAAACTGGCTAAAACTGCTATCAAAGGTGTCCGTTTGGGAAAAAATGCAACCAAAGAACAAAAAATAAAAAGGTCTAAAAAACTGAATTCATAGTTAGTTTTATTGGAAAGTCTCGGAGTGAAGTGCTCTGGGATTTTTTTGAATTACAAGAAACTTTAGCAACAAATATTTTGAAATTTTGCAATATCAAAATTACTTCAAATTCATACCAATCAAAGCTTAATTTTGAAGCAAAATAGGGTAGTTTTCTCTTGAGTTGATTATAGTCATATTATATAAAACATATATAATTTTGTCTCGCTCTTTGTGGTTCTATGTGAAAAATGGGAATTGAGGATGTGTCTAAGATAGCTCATCAAAGGAAATACTTTGTATGAATTAAGGCGGTGTTTGATTATGCAGATTGAAAATCCCACTAATGAAACTATATCTAATGTGATTTGGCATGCTAACTTCACAGATTAGTTTCTTCTCTGTTCTTGGGAGAGGGGTGTTTTCATCGCTCTCTTATTTTTATCTTTTGATTATAAACATCATGAGAAAGCAGATTCTGGTTTTTATTGTTTGAGTAGTGTTGGGGACTGCTTCGGCTCTTGTTTGAGCAAAGATGATCTCTCAACAGCAGGTTGCTCCTGAGCAGAATAGTTACTTTAGCTGAGCTCAGGAAATTGCTTGGAAATCTGGACTAGAAAAGTATCCATGGAAAGCCAAAGTAGGAAGAAGTGTTTACACAAATAGTGGAACCCAAAAGGCTTTGTTTGCTAAGGAAATGATGTATTTTCAGTATTATCAGAATAAAAAAGCGTTGGAAAAATCTTTTCCTTTTTATGTATATACTGGGACGCTCAATATTTTGCTTAAAAATCTTGATACAGAAAAAAGTCAGCTCATTACCTTATCTCCAAAGGAGAATACAGAAAGAGATATGCTAAGTTTTGCACAGCTCTGATCGGGGCAGAGTGTTTCAGATATTTTGACAGCACAGGTGTGGACTGATGATGAGATGGTAGTTTTTGACTATGATATGAGTGTTGAATAAGAGAAAAATCAGATTTTAGTACCTTTTTTGTATCTAGACTTTGTTGATTAGATGATGGCTTTCTAGAAATTTCTAGAGAGCTTTTTTTGTAGGTTAAAAAAGTTTTTTGGAACTGAAGAAGTGAGAAAGTACAAAATTTTCAAAAAATCTTGCACTTGTAAGTCAAATCCGTACTCTAAAAAGATAATAGGCTCAAAAGTCTCACTTTTTTCTTTATTTTGTAGTTTTATAACGATGAAATATCATCTTCAATTGCTCAAAAAATACCTTTCTTTGCAGGCTTCTCCTGAAGATATCGCTCAAAATTTGATCCTTAAAACTTGTGAAATTGAGGAGATTATCAAAAGAGAGCTCAAAGAAACCATTGTGATTGGACAAATCACTCAAGTGGAGAGGCATCCCAATGCTGATAAGCTCAATGTATGTCAGGTAAATTGTGGAGATAAGGGAGCTTATCAGATTGTCTGTGGTGGTGAAAATGTAGCTGAGTGAATTTTTGTTCCTGTTGCTTTGCCGGGGACCTTTTTTGAGGCAAGTGGAATTACTATCGCAAAAAGAGCTATGAGAGGAGTGGATTCTGAAGGGATGATCTGCTCCAAAGGAGAGCTTGGTATCAATGAAGATGAAGAGCATCATTGGATTTGGAATTTGGGAGTAGATTTAGATGTTAGTATCGATGATCTTTGAATTCCTATGAAGGAGAAATTTCCATGGCTTGAAAGTACTGTTTTGGAAGTTGATAATAAAAGTTTGACAAATAGGCCTGATTTGACTGGACACTTTGGTGCAGCAGTTGAGCTTAATGCGATCTATCCCGATGCTCAGAAAAAATACAATAAAATTCCAGAATATCTTCAGCATTTTGAGACAACTCCTATTCTTGAGGTTCTTGAACACACTGAACAAAAGTTCTCAAGAGCAATAAAGGTAGCTTCTGAAGCAGTTAATACTTATATCGCTGTGGAAATTAAGAATGTTGAAGTAAAAAAGTCAGACTTTTTTTCTCGTTTACAGCTTAGGGATATCGGAGGAAAACCTGTTAATAATTGGGTAGATTTTGTAAATCTTTTTATGAATATCTCAAGTCAGCCAATTCATATGTTTGATGCGGATAAGGTTATAGGAGATATTCAAGTGAGGAATGCGAGAGATGGAGAAACTTTTGTAGATCTTTTTGAGGTTGAACATGTCTTGAGAGATACTGATCTTGTAATTGCAGATAATGAGAAAGTTTTGGCATTGGCAGGAGTGATTTGAGGTTTGGAATCAGCAGTTTCTGATACTACCAAAAATATTATTGTAGAAATAGCAAACTACGATCCTGTGGTAGTGAGAAAAACTGGTACGAGACTTGGTTTGAGAACCGATGCTGAACTGAGATTTGAGAAAAATATTAATCCAGAATGGAGTCTGTATTCCCTTCTTTTGTTTCTAGATGAATTGAAGTATTATTCTATTACTTTGGGAAATTATGAGGTTTCTGGAGTTTGATATTTTGTTAAATCAGGATTAAAAATCTGATCAATGAAGTTTGTTCCGGCTCCAAAAGAGTATATTCAGAAGCTTATTTTTGGTGTTGATATGCCTGATTTTGACCAAAAAATGGATCAGATTTTAACTGATTTATGATTTAAAATTAAAGGAGATGATGTTGTGGCTCCAATTTGGAGAGGGCCAGATGATTTAAATATCAAGGAAGATATTGCTGAGGAGGTTGCTAGAATCTGGGGCTATGATCAAATCGAGGAACAACCTTTGCTTGCTCAGTTGAAAAATCAAGCTATGAGTGAGGAGGTAATTATCTTGAGAACTGTTGAGGAGTTTATGGTTGAACAAATGAGGTTTGATCAGGTTGAGACTTATCCTTGGGCTCTGGAATCAGTGATGAAGCAGTTTGGGACTGATATGGAGAATTTGTATGCTTTGCAGAATCCTCTTAATCCAGAACAGCCATATTTGAGAGATAAGATGCTTTATAATTTCTTAGGTATTGCTCAGAAAAATAGTAAGTTCTTTGATGGATTTAAGATTTTTGATATTGGAAAGGTATGGAATAGAACTGCTCCTTTGAGGTCTCATCATTTGGATACAAGATATGCAGAAGATCACATTGGTGAAGATATGATGCTTGGTCTTTGTATTTATCAAAAGAATCTTGAAAATTGGCATAATGATGTTATTTTGGAGATGAAAGGAATTTTGAGTGCTCTTATTAAGCATCTTGGTGTAAGGGGAAAGATCTTGCTTCAGCAGTCAGATTTTGAGACTTTTCATCCTAAAAAGCAAGCAAAAATTCTTTTTAGACAAGGTGCAGAAGCGCTTGAAATCTGATATTTGGCTAGTGTACATCCTTTGGTGCTAAAGAATAATAAAATGCCAGAAACGAGCCAACTTTGTTTTATGGAGCTTAATCTTGATGTGCTTAAGAGTTTGATCGGAACGGTAAATAATGAGAAAGATTATGAGAGTTTACAAGATCAAATTTTGCGAAGAGATTTATCTTTGGTGGTAAATAAGGGAGAAACTTTTGAAAAGGTGGTTGCTGCTGTGGAAAAGGTTTATGGTGTTTCAGAAGGCAGAGTTTTTGATCTTTATCAAGGAGATAATTTGGGTGCAGATAAGAAGTCGATCTCACTTCAGATCAAAATAAAGTGAGATGGGGCTATGACGACAGAAGAAATTAATGCTATTCTAAAAAAGGCTGTTGAAGCTGGGGAGAAGGCTTGAGCTACTTTAAGAGCCTAACTTTATTGCTGTTTGGTAAAAAATATGAAAAATCTTTTTCGAAAACTTATGCTCGTTCAGGTGATTTTAGCTGTTGGAGGATCTCTTTATTTTTCAAATTTTGGAGATCCTATGCTTGGACTTTTTGCTGGAACGGGATTTAATCCTTGTCATTTATGCTGGCGAGGGAGGATTTTAATGTATCCTCTTTTACCAGTAGTGGTGTATGCTTTATTGAGTAAGGATGATCGTTTAAGTTTTTTAACTGCTTTTTCGAGTTTTTTTGGGATGCTTTTGGCAGCTTATCATTACTTGATTCAGCAAAGGGCTTTACAAAATGTCTTTGCATGTGCTCCAGGAAATGATTGTAGTTCTGTTGCTTGGCATATCTGATTTGTAACGATTCCCTTTTTGGAATTTATAGCCTTTGTAGTGATTTTTGTTTTGAGTGTAATAATTTTGCTCAAGCTTAAAAAGAAAAAATAAATCTGACTTTTATGTCAGGTTTTTCTCTTGTTTTTAGTTGTTTTTTTATCGGTGATTGTATAATGATAAGATATCTGGTATTTGATTTGGATGGGACATTGATTCGTTCTCAAGGGAGAGTTAGTAGTTTGGTTGCTAGGTTTTTTGAAGAGAGGTTTTGATTGGATCCTGAAGCTACAAGATATTATTTTCATTCTACGAGAGGAAAAGCCTTGATTGCACAGATAATGGAGTATTTGCAGATTCAGGAGGATGAAGCTCGCAAGCTTTCCAATGAGATTTATGCACTCATTCTGCAAACAAAAAAGGGAGAATTTTTTCCTGGTGTGGTTGAGAAAATTAAAGAGTTGAGTCAGGATTTTAAACTTTTTCTTTCTACTGGAAATAGTACGGCTTTTGCAAAGGAAAATCTTCAGGAATGATGAATTTTGAATTGTTTTGAACTTGTAGTAGGGAGTGATTTACTTATAAAGGGAGTTGAACATCTCAAGCTCTTTTCTGAAACAGTAGGGGATCCTAATTTTCTTAAAAAGGTGGTTTTCATTTGAGATGGAGAGAATGATCGCGATATTGCACAGCAAGCAGGCATTCCCTTTATTCATGTTGAGGAAGAGCCGTGTAGTTTTGATGTTCCGTACTGTGTTGTTTCTGTAGCAGATATTTCTGGCCCTTTGGCTCAGATTATAAACGAGAAAATGGGGTCAGGATTTTAGTTTTTATTGGAAGGATAATGAGTAGTATAGCAATTGCAGCTGGAATAATGCTCATGATGATTGTTGGATTTTGATTTGTACAAGTGGAAAGGCTCGTAAAGCTGAGTTTTGGGTCTCGGGTTTTGCTTGGTTGGAGCTTGACGGTTGGAGTTTGAATTAGGCAGCTTGTTGATCTCTGGAATCTGGCCCCAGAGGCTCTAGTTTTGGGGGTGAAATATTCAAGTTTAGCTGATTTTTTTCTCAATGCACAGCCAACGATAATGCTTGTAAGTAGTGGGCTTTTACTTTGGTTTTTCCTTAGATATGGTCAGCTCAAACTTGCTAATACAGAAGATATTTTGCAAAAGATTTTCTGGCCGATCGTATCAATGGGAAGTTTAGTTTCTTTTATTTGGCTTTCTCTTTTTACTGTTTGAGGAGGGCTTTATGACTGGGTTTTTGGGCAAGGAGATTTGGCTAAGTATGGAGTTTGGTTTCCAGTTTTTGTTATGGCTATGGCGCTCCTTAGTTTGTTATGTGCGAGTAAGGTTAATATAAAACTTAGTTTTAGTTCTAATCCAGCAGAGTAGTAGAGTAGTCAGGTTTTATTTTGTATTTTGAAGAATTTATGGGACTCATTGATTGGATTTTTCCTAAAGAGTGTTTGTCCTGTGGAAAGGGTGGAGCGTACCTATGTTTTGATTGTAAAAAGACGCTAAATCCTCATCCAGAGCTTTGTCCGAGTTGTCATCGTCCATCGAAGGGTTTTTCTCTTTGTCGGGCTTGTAGTAGTGAGGAAATGATGGCACTGGAAGGGATTATTGTTGGATTTTCATATGAGAAATGGCTTAAAAAGCTGATTTTGAAACTAAAGTTTTATCATCAACATAGTGTAGGGGAATTTTTGAGTCAAAGGGCAGAATTATTGGTATTGACTCATGAAGAACTAGCAAAGGCCGTTGATGAGAATAATTTGGTTATTTCTTGGGTTCCCTCACATTGGTGGAGGCATTATTTTGAAAAGGGGTATAATCAATCTCAGCTTTTGGCACAAGATTTGGCAAAAAGACTCAGACTTCCTTCTTTTTCTTTAGCAAAAAAGAGGAAAAATACAGCCTCGCAATTGACTTTAAAAAGATCAGAGAGGTTGACGAACTTACAAGGAGCTTTTGTGGCTCAAAATTTGGATAAGATAAAAAAATGAAGTCTGATTTTATTGGTTGATGATGTTACAACTACCGGTGCAACGCTTAATCAACTTGCGATGGAAATTAAGAAAATGAGGCCTGATTTAAAAATTTGGTGACTCGTGTTGGCTAGAAAAATTTCTTAAAAAGTTTCGGTCAAATTTTGTTTAATAAAAAATGACGATTTTTGGCTTAAAATAGCCCGAAAAGGCCCGAAAAATAAAAAAAGGTGATTTTCACTTGATTATGTTGTGCTTTTCTGTATAAAGGGAAGCAGTCAAGTTTTATATTATTTGAGTAGAAATGGCACACAAAAAAGCCGCTGGTTCGGTTAAAAATCTAAAAGACTCACAACCAAAATATCGTGGAGTCAAGGTCTTTGGAGGACAACCTGTTTTGGCAGGAAACATCATTATCAGACAAAAAGGTTCTAAATATGAATGCGGAAAAAATACTTATGAATCTGCTGATTTTTCAGTGCACGCTGCAGTAGATGGAGTAGTAGCTTTCAGAAAAAAGAACTTCAAGAAATTTAATGGAAGAACTTACCTCAAGACTGTGGTTGATGTTTTGCCAGTAAATGAACTTGTTAACTAAAAGAGGATTTTTTTAGTGAATATTTTAAATTAGTAATTTTGTTTATCAAATGACAATCGGTCCAAAGAAAAAGGTCAGTAAGGTACAGACTCGTAAAAGACACTCAACTTGGAAGGCTCTTAATCTTAAGAGACTTGAAAATACTTACCAAACAGCTAAATGTCCAAACTGTGGAGCAAATAGACTCAATCATAGAGTTTGCCCATCTTGTGGATATTACAATGGAAAACAAGTAGTGACTGTAAAATCAACTTCAAAGGAAACAGTAGTTGATGCATAGTGAAGGAGAGAGTAGCAATTCAGTCTACTCTCTTTATTTTTAGGAAAAGTTTTAGGGCTTCATCCCCTTTGAGGTTGGGACATTTTGCTTTGTAAATATTTTACTTTATTGCTTCCTATTTGATGAATATTAAGCATAGGATTAATGCCAGAAAGATTGCGCTTTCTTATTTCTATCAGAACTGTTTTTTCCATTTTATGCAAAAAGGATTGCAAAAAACAGAATCAGAAAGTCGTTCAGAGGTGGCTACTGAAACATCAACTCAGAATGTATGAGGTTTTTTTGATAAGGAGTTTATGGATCAGCTCCTTAAGACAAGAGAGGCTCAAGAACATGTTGATGAATATGTAAAGGCAAAAATTACAGAATATGCAGGAGATCTGGATATTGAGTCAGATTTTGAATATTTTTTGAGTTATTTCTTTGATCAATGGGAGGCTTGAGAAGTAGATGTTGAGTATGTACTTAAAGTGGGGGCTGGACTTCCACGTTATAGGTTAGAATTAATTGAAAAGGTTAACCAATATACACAAAGTTTTAAGTATGATCAGATGGATGTGTTAGATCAGGCTTGTTTGCTTTTGGGGTATGTAGAATATAAGGTTATTGAAACACCAAAGGAGCTTGTGATCAATGAAATGGTTGAGCTGTGTAATAGATATTCGGATAACGGGTCTCCAAAATTGATTAATGGGCTTTTGCATCAAATTTTTCTTGCTGAAGAGAATAAATAATATATATAACACCTTGGCAAATTTGCTTTAAGGTGTTTTTTCTCTTGTTTTTTGTAGTAGAATCCATAGTCTTAATACTAATTAACATCAAACTCTGGCTTTTTATTTGCTTTTTGATGATGAAGAATTTTCGTTTGTTGAGGGTGTTGTGTCATTTTTTGTTGGTAAATGGGATTTTCTTTTTGACTTATAAACTTCGTTTGTTAACAGCTATTTTGCCTGATATTTTGACCCCTATTCCATTGATTAATGGTGAGGAACTCAGGTTTTTTGCTTTTTTTTCAAGTATTTTGTTTGTAGTAATTGGGGGGCTGAAGGGATTTTATCCTCTCAATACTAGAGTGATCAATCACTATCAAAAGTTGGGTAAAACTTGGATTTATTGGTTTGTCGGAATTGCGTTTTTCTCTTATTTTGGGCAGGGATATGTCTTTGTTTTTGGGCTTTCGAGGTTTATTATTTTGATTGGTGGAATTTTTGTATTATTAGCGGTTTTGTTTTTTGATCAGATTTGGAGAGCGATTGAGTATAGGTTGCAGAAAAAATTAGGGAAAAAAATTCTGATTATTTTGTCTGATACTCTCCAAGATGAAGATGCATTACAAACGATTAGAGATAACTTTTCATTACCCACAGATTATATTGCTTGTGATGAGGTCGGATCTGTTGATTTTAAGACCTATGAAATGTGTGTGGCGGTTGGGATGTTTGAGAAGACTCTCTTGCAAAAGGTGTTTGATCAGACAAGAATGAATGAGACAAGGTTTTTTCATATTAGTGAGGGGTATTTTCTTGAAGATGTCGTGTATACTCCAGAATTGATTCAAAACATCATTGCATTGGAATATAAACATTCTCAACTAGATGGACGATCTCTAATTCTTAAGAGGATTTTTGATGTTGTTTGAGCGATTTTTGCATTGATTTTGCTTTCGCCAGTTTTGCTTTTGATTGCAATAGCGATCAAGCTTGAGAGTAAGGGACCTATTATCTATAAAAGTAAGAGAGTCGGGAAATGAGGGCAGCTTTTTACTTTTTTAAAGTTCCGCTCTATGTATACGCACATGTGTGTCGGATATGGTGGATCAGAAGCGGATAAGCTTTATCAGGATTTGATCTATTCTAGTGCAAATACCAGAAAGGGGATCTTGCCAAAGATTCATCAAGATCCAAGGGTTACTAAGGTTTGAAGGTTTTTGCGTAAGACTTCGCTCGATGAATTGCCACAGCTTATTTGTGTTTTGATGGGGACTATGTCGCTTGTTGGACCTAGGCCGCATTTGCAAAATGAGGTTGAAAAATATGAATCTTGGGAAAGGAGACTTTTGTCTATTAAGCCTGGAATTACATGATATGCTCAGGTATTTTGAAGAGATAATTTAACTTTTGATCAGGAAGCAAAATTGGATTTATATTATATTCAGAATTGGAGTTTGGGAATGGATATGTATGTGATTTTTGGGACTTTAGGGGTTATTTTTAAAGGGCGTTAATTTTATTTGAGAATAGTGAAAAATGAAAAAAGTGTCAGTTTTTTGTCTTTTATTTTCTATATTTGCGATTGGAACGGTTGTTGGGGCCGATTCAGGTCAGAATATACTTGATCAGATAGGTTCTGGTCAAGATAGGCTTGTGCATTGGAAACTATATCAGCAGTCAAGAGGGTGGTTAACAACTCCTGTTTCAAAGTGAGATATTAAAATGCAGTTAGAACAGATTAGAGATTTTTCCCATAATCAACTAAAATCTGGACAGGAATTATCGAAAAAAAATGCAGAAGAACAGAAAAAAAATCTAGTTGTTCAGTGGGGGAGTGGATTTTCTACGGTGGATGCTCTTGATTCTAGTTGTCTAGGTTGGTATTATACTATGGATTTACTTAGTTATGTTTATGATTTCCCTACAGCATTGACGATTGCAGTATGGTGGAAAGAAAGTAGCTGTGGTTATTATTTACCCAAAAACGGAGACGGTCCTTTTCAAATTGTGAGTAAGGATTATAGTAAGGTAAAGCTTAATCAAGATACATTTGAGGATATGATTGAAGATTTTCTTGTGTTTAGTAAGCATAAAATCAATCGATATAATTCTAGAAATCCAAAGACGCCAATTAAGCTTAGGTATGATCAAGTTAACTATCCTGATTTACTTAAGTTTGCGGCTCTCTATAATGGTTTGAGTTGAGCTACTGTTTATGGGGAGATACTACCTGCAGCACCAAGATATTTTTGGGAAAAGATGCCTTGAGATTTTGTTCTAGCAAAGAGGAATGGATTGTTTGCCCAAGTATTGAGAGTTTTAGAGTGGGAAACTCAGAAGTAATGCTTAGAGATAATATATAAGATAGTTCGTTGAACAGATGGCTATCTTTTTTTTGAGAATAAAAAATGCTTGAATTTTTTAGGAAGAAATATATTCTTAGGCTTAAGACTTTTATCTTATTTATGAGGAAAATGATTAAGAGATATTGGCAGTTTATTCGACAAAAAAAACGATGGGCTCTTTGAGTTTTGATTGTTGTCATTGGTATTGGATATGGTGTATGGACAAAACGATTTAGTCAAGAGGAGAGTACTGACTTTTTTAGTACTGAGTATGAGGTACAGACTGGAGAAATTTCAACGAGTCTGTCTTTGGCAGGAACTACAAAATTTGCAAATGCACAAAAGTTGACTTTTGTTCAGCAGGGAAAAGTTACAAGTGTAAAAGTAAAGGTTTGAGATCAGGTTAAGAAAGGTCAAGTTTTGGCTTCTATTAGTACTGATAAGCTTGACACTACCCTCGAGAGGAATAAGAGAGATTTGAATGCTAAAAAGAGGGCATATGAAAAAAAGCTCAAAGATGCTGATTCAGGATTGGATCTTCTTAAGGCGCAGGCTGAATATGATCAGAAACTTCTCGAACAGACTCTTCTTCCTCAAAAGCAAACTTCAGAAACAGAAACTGCCCAAATAGCAGTAGAGAATGCTAAGCAAAATTTGAAAGATCAAGAAAAAGCTCTAAAAGATCTTCAGGATGATTATGCTATTATGTATGGAACTTGAAAAAATGCTCAGAATTCTGATTTAGGTTTATCAAAAACTGCGATAGAAAGAAATCAAAAGTTTGAAGCATATGTAAGAGAATTTAAAATTCAGGCTTTATCTTTGCAGTCTATATTAGATGGTTATGATAGAGTAATGCAGGAAACTAAAAAGTTTCTAAACCCTGAGGATTATACTCATGTGTATATCGGTGCTGATGATCAAATTCTTCGTGGGAAATCTGTAAGTCAGTTTTATGAACTCCAGAAGCAGGTAGAAGTTTTAGAAGATCTTTATGCTCAGTATAGCAAGATTCCTGTTGCGTCTTTGACTGAGGGGAAAATATTAGAAGGATATCAGGTTTTTAAGACTATTTGAGATCAGCTTAGTCAGTGGGGAACTTTGAATTATAATATGGTAATGAAGAGTGTTCCATCAGGAAAAGTTGATAAAACAGCTATTGCAGGATATGCAAAAACTCTCGGAACTGATATAGAATCTGAAGGTTATGCATTGAAAAATAAGTATATGACTACTGTTGCGAAATTGAAGGAGGATATGAATTCTGATTCGGGTTCTGATCAAGAATCAATGCAAACAAAGATTAATAAGGCAAAAATTGCTCTTCAAGATAGCAAACTTAAATTGCAAAATGCTCAAGAAGAATTAATGAGTTTGAAGACAAAACAGCAAATTGCTAAACTTACTGCAGAATCAGATTTAAAAACTGCTAAAAATAAGCTTGATGACCTAATGGATAAGGTAGAAATTTCAGAAGAGCTTCAAGCTGCTAAGGATGCGCTTGAATCTGCTCAGGAAGAGATAAAAACAACCCTAAAGCAGTATGAGGACTATCAAATTATAGCTAACTTTGATGGGCTTGTGACTAAGGTGGAAATGCAAGTTTGAGATTCTATTTCTTCAAGTAATAACTCTTCTAGTACAGAGAAGTATATTTATGTGGAAACACCTAATTTGCTTCAAGTTACTCTTGATGTAGATCAGATTGATATTGTGAAGATTTCTGTATGAATGCCTGTACAAGTTGTACTTGATGCATTGAGTGATCAGACTTTTACAGGAGTGATCTCCGAAATCGATACTATGTCAGAATCTAGTTCATATAAGGCAAGTGTTGTGTTCCAAAAACATAGTGATGATCAGAAAGTGCTTGGAGGAATGAGTGCTAGTGTTAAAGTAACATTGGAGCAGGCAACAGATGCTATTATAGTTCCTTCTCCAGCTATCGCAGACAATGTCAATGGTGAGAAGATTGTAAGACTTAAAAAATGAGATCAGCGAGTAGATCAAGTTGTAGAAATTGGTATTTCAGATGATGCGAATACTCAAATCTTATCTGGACTTAAGGTTGGAGATGTGATTAAAGGGCTTTATATTAATGATATTTCTATGCAAAATGCAGGTATTGGCGTTTCAGCTGATTGAAGCGCAGCTATACCTGCAGCAGGATGACCTGGAGGTCCTGTAATACAAAGAGATTAGTTGTCTTGATAAAGGGGGACTCTATGTTTTTTTGGAGACTCCCTTTGTTTAGGAGAATAATTCAGGTTTTTTATTTTTTCATCTGAAGGTGATGGATGGGATATCAAATTTTATTTCTCTCAGAGGAATTAAGAAGATTTATGGTGGAAATGGAACAGAACCTGTATATGCTTTGAGAGGTGTTGATTTAGATATTGAAGATTGAGACTTTACTGCAATTATGGGGGCATCTGGAGGAGGAAAATCGACATTAATGAATATTGTAGGATTGCTTGATGTGCCTAGTGAGTGAAAGTATTTCCTTAGAGGTAAGGAAGTAAAGGATCTTACTGATGATCAACAGGCTATGATTCGTAGAACGACTATTGGATTTATCTTTCAGGGATATAATCTGCTTAAGAGGATGACAGCTCGAGAACAGGTAGCTCTCCCTCTTTCATATATGGGAATCTCTGGTCAGGAGGCAAAGGAAAAGGCATATCATGCCTTGAAACTTGTTGGATTAGAGGGGAGGGAACAAGCTCTTCCAAATCAACTTTCATGAGGACAGCAACAGAGAGTGTGTATTGCTAGAGCTTTGGTTGCAGATGCGGGGCTTTTGCTCGCCGATGAGCCAACAGGAGCTTTGGACTCTAAAACAGGAATCGAGGTAATGGAGCTTTTTAAAACTCTAAATAAGGAGCAAAAGAAAACGATTTTGCTTATTACTCATGATGCAAATGTTGCGAGCTATGCAGATAAAGTTTATAAAATTAGAGATGGTGCTTTTGTGGAGTAGTCAAGGACTATCTTTATAAAACAAAATGGGAAGTCTGAATCATGTTTTTGGTCAGAATTCTTCTTTATTTTTAAGGGATAAGAGGATGAGGTTTTTTTCTTACGTAAATGATGCTCGAAAAACAATTACTTCAAATAAGATGAGATCAGGATTAAGTACTTTGGGGATTGTGATTGGAATGGCAGCGGTAATTGTAATGATGGCGATTGGACAGGGAATGGATAGTCTTATTACTCAAAATATGGGTGATATGGCACAAAATAAACTTTCGATTTCTAGTAATGGTGGTTATCAGACAGAAAATCCCAATGGAGAATCTACTTATGTAAAAAGAATAGTTTTTGATACTTCAATTATTGATTATATTTCAAACTATTTTCCTGAGTTGAGTGGGAAAATTACTTATCAGGTTGAATGAGCTAGTGACCAGATAAAAATAAAAAATAATTCTGATTATGTTTCTGCGATAGGAGTTCCTCAAAATTGGTTCTCTTTGAATGAAAAAGATGTGGTGGAGTGAATGGGCTTTACAGATCAGCATTATAAGAATCTTGCTTTTGTTGCTATAGTTAATGATGCGTTTAAGGAGAAGTTTTATCCAAACTCTTCACCTATTGGAAAGAAGTTTATCCTTGGAAAAAAGGAATATACGATTATAGGAGTTTTGAAAAAATGACAGTTCGAATTTGGAGGTCAGGCTTATGTTCCTGATACAACGGTTTTGCAGAGAATCAAGCATAGTAATGAACTTTCTTCTTTTGATGTTTTTTTGGATAAACAGGCAGATAATGCTGAGTGGAATAAGAGATTGACTTATCTTTTGATGAAAAAATTTAATGTTGATAATGCTGCAAGTGCTTGATTTGAAATTACGACATTTGCAGAATTTGTGAAAAAGATAGAACAGACAACGGGAATGATGAAAAATTTTCTTTTGTTTATTGGTGGGCTATCGCTTTTGATTTGAGGAATCTGAGTGATGAATATTATGATAGTATCAGTAACTGAAAGAACAAGAGAAATCTGAATTAGAAAGGCCATTGGAGCTTTGAATAGGGATATTATTTTACAGTTTTTGATTGAATCTGTTGTAATAACCTTAATTTGAGGAATTATAGCACTTTTACTTAGTTTTGTTGTTGTTCAGTTGATTAATGCTGGACTGGCATCGCAAGATATGGGGCCAGATGAGTCAAGATTGACAGCGGTGATTAATGGTACAGTTGTACTTCTTTCGTTTTTTTTGACGGCAATGACAGGAATTATTTTTGGAATTTTGCCTGCAAAAAAAGCAGCAAAACTTAAACCAATTGATGCATTAAGATTTGAATAATAATAAAAGAGAGGCTATCTGATTATCAGATGGCTTTTTTGAAGATTTCCTTGATTTTCTCTGATAAAATGATAATCTTGGACTGAATTTTATTCTTATGTGCATAAGAAATGGCAATTTTATTTCAAGTTTTAAGGGGCGGATTCTACTTTTTGACTTTGATTATGGGGGTTTTCTTACTTAGATGAGAACTGATTTTTTGAGAGAATACTTCAAAAATATTGATGATGATTTTGATGCCTGGATATCTTTTATTATGTGGGGTTATGGTTGGATATTTGGTATCAATTATTTGGGCATGAAAAGATACTGAAGATACTGCTTTAAGTGTAAAGGAGCAGATTCTTAAGCCCTCCTTTATTATAGGGATTGTTGTTGGTATTCTTTTGGCGCTTGGTTATATTATTTTGTAGAGAGGCAAATGAAAAAGATTTTTATTTTACTGTTGTCCTTTGGGCTTGTAGCGTGTTCTACAAGGCAAGAGCTTCCTTTGAGTTCTCCGTATTTGAGTGGTAATCTTTCCCTTGTCCCAAAGATGGAACTTAAGTCTACACAGGATCAGATTCTTTATCAGGAGGAAGTCACCCAATCTGGTCAGGTTTTAGACTCTTTCATTATTGATCAGGAGAGGCTTGAAACTTCATTGGTTGCTTATGTACAGCAAAGTTTTAATCAGTTGAGATTAGCTTGATATCAGATATCAGATGAGGTTACTCAAAAAAAGAGTCTAAAAAGCTGATCTTCTTCGCAGACACTTCCTGCAATTCTTAAGACTTTTCGCATTGTTAATATGTTTGGTGTTAAGCTTTATGCTGCGCAATATTATGTGGATTTTACAGATAGAGTGCAGATTCTCTCCTATACTACAGATAAACTTGCCAATAGAAAGGCATTTATCGAGAGTGTGAGTCAGCTTTCTTTTACTCCTTAATATGCAATAATTATTCATGAATGGAATTGGACAAAATCCTGTTTTTAATAATCCTTTGCCAAGTTTAGATGGAGGTAAGGGGGTATCTGCTCAGATGATTACTCAAGAGCAGAGAGCAAAACTTGATAAAATTATTAATGCACCATCTAGTCTTTCTGGGCGAAGTTTGATTGGGAAAGTGATTATTGGACTTGTAGTTTGAGCGATTATGAGTGTGATGCTATTTTTTATTATGTCGCTTTTTGGACTTACTTTGCAGGAAACTTCTGGTTCTACAACGGGGGTAGGAATTACCAATGCAGTTCATCCTTTAGCTTGGCTTATTTTGCTTTTCCTTGGTTTGGTGATTACCGTTGCAGGAAATCAGCTTTTACTTTTTGTTTTTTGAGCACTTTTTTCTGAAAAGTATCGTCAAAAGGGAAAAACTAGCGGACTTTTGCTTCTCTCAAATACTATTTTGTTTGCAATGATGATTGGGCTTTTTGTGATCTTTCAAGATATGTCTTGAGCTCCAGCTCTGCTTTTTGCTTTCTATGTTTGTTTTGCTTTGTTCTTGTCTTTTGCTCAGATGGAGTTTGTGGTAAATCCAAATTATTCAGCTTCATCATTGGCTGGATGTACTATTGGTTTTATGATTTCGCTTATTGTGCTCTGAGCAATGTGGAAAGCGAGTTTTAACACTGTTGAAAGCTCTTCTCAATATACTGTAGTATTGATTGCTAGTTTAGTGAGTTTCCCTTTGATGATTTTCGGTGAGGGACTTTGGGAGATCGTTTATTCTAAGATTTATGAAATGGGGGCAAATCCTTTTTATCTCCCATCTCAGGCTGAGTTAGACACTCAGACTATTATTGAAAATCAGCAAAAAGAAGCTGCTGCTGAACGTGTAAATGTTGATTTCTAAATAATAAAAAAAGACAAAAATCAGATTTTTACCTTGTTTTCTTCTTTGATGCAACAACGAATTGAAAAGATTAAGTCTTATGGTGTGTACACAATAGCATCATCGATTAAGGTGATTTTGGGCTTGGGAATTATGATTTTAACCTTGAGCCAGCTTAATGTCAGAGAAGATCCAGAAATCGCAATTACCATGCTTTTGGTAGGAAGTGCGGTACTGTCTTGGTGAGTAGCATATTTTGTATTTTGGGGAGGACAGGAGTTATTTCTCATTGATGCGAATAGAGAATCCGTTCAAAAGCTTGCATACAAATGTTCTCTGCTTTTTGGAATTTATACGTTGATTAACGTGATTTTGTTGGTATTTTGATGGTGGAATAGATGGTGGGGACTTTTTTTCCTTCTTGTGTTTATAATGTCTCAGGTTGTGATTTTTAATCCTTGATTAATAAGGGGAGATGACAGATAAGAGTTTAGCTGAGCAGATTGCTGCTGCCTTACAGACGGTATATGATCCTGACTTTCCTTTGGTGGATATTTATACTTTGGGATTGATTTATGAGATCAAGCTTGATGAGGAGAATGAACAGGTTTTTATTATTATGTCGTTTACAACTCCAGCGTGTCCCATGGCTGATTATTTGATTGCGAGTGTAAAGAATGCAGCACTTCTTGTGGTTCCAGACTGGGAGGTGAATGTAGAAGTAACTTTTGATCCGATTTGGAATCCTTCAATGATTAGAGATGAGGATTTGCAAAGAATGTTTGAATAGAACTTTATTTTTGAGAAGTTTTGTGATGAAAAGTGTTGTCAATATTTCGAGTGATCAGATTGCTATTTGGCATTTGGGAGAAATGAGGAAACTTGAGAGAAATGGTGTAGATAGAGAAATTGGTAAGGTTCTTGTTGAACTTGATCGTGAGTGAGCTTTTGATCAATGTTTGGTAATCAATGGACCAGGAGGTTTTACAAATCTTAGGGTTGGTTCTTTGGCTCTTAACTTGCTAAAAACGCTTAAAGGAGATCAGATTTCTTTTTTTTCTCTTTCTAAGCCAGAATTGTATAAGATGGCTTATGATTTGTGACTTCTTCCTCGTTGGATTTTAATGTATATTGGGCAAAAGAATAATGTCTGGCTTCGAGATTTGGAGGAGCAGAAGATGGAAAAAATGGTGAAAAAGTCTGAAAAATCTGATTTGGAGCAGGAATTAGGAGAGTTGGCGATAGATATGGTTTATGATGATTCGTACTTTTCTCTTGAAGGGGAGGAGAAGAATGATTGAAATCAGATTTCTTATTTTTTTGATGAAGAAAAAATGACCTTGGTATGGAAAGGAAAATCTCTCAGCTTTCCCTATGCTGATCTTATGAAAAATGCAGTAGAAAAGTTAGAAGCAAACTATATGATGGATCCTAATGTTGGATAGATTTCAATAATTATGGATATTTTATTTTGTAGAATTAGAAGAAATGAAGATGAATCATGCCCTTGGAATTGACCGAGGAACAAAATATATTGGATTGGCATATACTCCTATTGGAGATTCCCAGATTATCTATCCAATTGGCTATGTGATGAACGATGCGATGACCTATTATTATATTGCTGATTTGATTCAGAGATATCATATTAGAAAAATTGTATTGTGATGGCCCAGCAAGCAGAAGGATATTCAAGAACATATTACCAAGTTTATGACTTCACTCAACTATATTATTGAGAATCAGAGAATCGAGATTGAAACTATTGATGAGGATTTTACGAGTGTGCAGTCAGGAGAGATTGTTTCTGATTTCAAAAAAAATGCGACAACAGATACGATTAGTGCAATGCTTATCTTGGAGAGGCGAAAATCACAAAAAAAATCTGACTAAATTTATTGATTGAATGACATTTCTGGATCAGGCTTCAGAAATGTTTTTTTTGTATAGGAAGAAAGCTTAGCTCGTAGATTCACGAACTAAGCTTTTTATAACTAGGATTGTGGGCTGTGTTAGTGGCTATAGTAGCTACATAGCACTGGTATCCACTTCCTGAGCATAGGAGTAGGTACAAGGAACTCAAGTCCCTCATCATCTCTTCTTATCTCCATACTGATGAGCTGATTGATGAAATCTCTAAGTTCCTGTTTGAAAGCTAGGAATTCACTAGCATTACAGATGAGTTCAAAGACTTCAGAGGGATTTAGTGAAATGCAGTTTTTCGTATGCAGTTCAACGATACGAGATTGTAACTCTTTAAATCCTTTTTCACTGAGTGGAATCTTCTCAGAGTTAAAGCTCTTATACTCGATCTTGTATACAGAGAGAATATGCATCACTGCGTCTTTGTTGATACAAGAGATCTCTTTCGAGAGGTTCTTGGCATCAGGGTAAGTTAACGTTATTTGTTTTGAATAACGTACTTGATTTTTGGGACTGTTCATAGGCGTTGTAATTTTTTGCCGTTAATATAAGGAGAATATTTGAGGAAATTCCCTCGACATTTGACGGTAAAGGCAGCCCCGCCTTTTCTCCGCGAACCGATTTATTCAA
>JABCPD020000030.1 GCA_013333295.2 candidate division SR1 bacterium
CTCATCTTCTGCAACCTCTTCTCTTTCTTGGTTGCGGAAGTCATATTACATATTTCCTACTAAATTGCAAGTTTTTTTGTGCGATTTTTTTTACTCAGTTTATCCTTACCCTCTCACTCCTTTTTGGGTCTGAGTTAAAGACAATCTTATCTGAACAAACCCTACTTTCTCTTCACAGGAAACTCTATTTTTCAAAAACAAGCCAACCCCTAAATCAAGAGTCAGCTTGCTTCTTATTATATCCTTTAATTAGACACAAAGGTTGCTTTTACAATTCGTCTACCTACGACTCCACCAATAGGAGTACAAGTCATCAAAGTAACTTGATCCTTAGTTGTTGGATAAAGGATCGAAACATCTTTGGCAGAAGTATTATAACTTGCTTCACCCTGGTAGACATATCTTGTAAATGTCCCCGAACTATTCTTTTTATAAATCCACACCTGTTCTCCTGCTTCCATACCAATAATCTTTTGAAAGTTGGTCTTATATTTTGCAGTGGAAGACTTTCGGTACGAAGAATGACCAGCAATAACCTTATTTCCTGAATCCCCATAAGTTCCCCTTGATGTAGCAGGAAGTTGCACTGCCCCATTATGGAGATATGACAAGAAATCTTCATTCTTACCATTGACAAAGTTATTGTAAGCTGCCGATCCAGAAGCCACAGTTTGAATTGGCATTACCAATCACTGCGTAGGCAAAACAACATACTGATCAGCACTCCTCTCTGAATAAGGCAATACTGACAACCAATGTGCAAGATCAGTATTTTTATCTCCTGCTAAACGAAATAAGCTTTCACCTGGAAGTCTGGTTTCTACCTTTGAAGATGTTTTTGACGAAACAACCCCTACTTTTTTATGAAGCTGAGACTCACCAAGCGCACCTGTCTTTGGTAATCTTTTTACATAAGTCTTAATCAAAGAATCTGATGTTTTTGACAAATTTTGACTACCGTGCCCAGACTGAACAACTTCCACCTCCTTAAGTAGTTCTCTATAAGTAATAGGATCTGGCAAAACTGTTTTTATAGGAGTAGGGAGAGACGGAATCATTATTTTTTCTTCTTCCTTTGGCTCTGAAGGCACCACGATAGGCTTCTCAATTTCCTGCTTAGGATGTGGTCTAGGCTCTGGTTTAGGCTGCACTTCTTCATGAATTGAACGCCTTTTTCTATTAACATGATGAGATTCTTGTTGATCTACAAAAAGTCCAACTTTAATTTCTTGACCATTTATTGTATAACCCGCTGGTGCTTCTGATTGTACAAGAGTATAATCCCCATAAGGCAAATCAGAAACAGAAATCTGTCCTTTCTTATCGGGCGTTAGTCATGTTTTCAGCACATGTCCCTTAGAATCAACAAGGGAAAACTTTCCTCCCTCCAACACCTTATTGGAATCTCTTGCATCGCTAAGAGTCAAAGTAATATTTCCTGACTTACGAACATTTGTAAGAACCTGATGCTTAGATGGGCCATCAATAAGTAAACTTACAACTCCAGAAAAAAGAATGTAATGCTTAGGAGCTGTAATTTGCTTAAGGGTATATTCTCCATACGAGAGCGTTTCAAGATGTGCGGTTCCATTTTTATCAGTAGTCAATGTTGATATCAAGTCTCACTTATGATCTCTAAGCTCATATACTCACTCCTTAAGCTTGATAGAACCATCTACTGAATCCGTTAATTCTATAGTCAATCCCGATCTTTTAACCTTATTAGTAAGTGTCAAAGTCTGAAGTATTGATGATAACTCAATCTGTTCCTTAGTTGTCGTAATCATATGTCTAGCATCTGAAGAAACCTGCTCAAGAGTATAGGTACCAAAAGGTATAATATCTGATTCTACCTCTCCATCTTTATTTGTTGTCAACACATACTTATCACCCTGATCATTGTACAAATAATATTTAGCTCCCTCGATATTTTGTGAACGATCATCAAAATCAGTCAGCTTTATTCTTATTTTTCCATTTTGAGGAACCAGTCCAAAATTACGAATAGCTAGCAACGAAGATGGTTGTTTATAAATATCGTTTTCTGAAGAAACAGAATACGGATCCAAATTAAAGACACCCGATCTAAGAGTCATCTCAGCTAAATCTGTAGGATCTAGAACTGCATCATTTCCTCATGATCATACTATATGAACATCATTTACTTCAAAGAGCTTTGCCACTTTCTCATTTGCAAATTTTTTGACCATAGAGAGATAGTATCTTCCCCTCTTAAGCACCTTAAAAAAGAAGCCTCCATCTTCATCTGTAGTAGACACCATTGGATGTCATTCTTCATCAAGTACTACATCCCCATTTTCATAATGAAGAGACACCTTATAATCTTTTAGTCGAACGTCTCAAGAATAACTACCATTATCATCTATATCTGCAAACACCTTTCCTTGTACACGATAATGAGGAACAAATGAAAACGTAATCTTATTTGACTCTATATATGTTTTATTATTAGTAGAGAATGCTGCCGATGCAGACGCACCAAGAAATCTTGCCTGATCTGGCAAATTATCTGGCATCTTAATAGGAAAATAAAAGTCCATATTTTCCTTTTGACGTACAAGAGATTCTGATTTTTGAACCATTTTTACCATGGTAACCTTTGAAAAATCTTGGATTTGATCAGCAGTAACCCAGTATGCATTTTTTGTTGCATCAATTGTTGTGGTAAGATCTGTAGAATACAAAAACTCCCATTTATCTAAAAGCGGAGCATTGGCTGGATCCTTCTCCAAACTTCCACTCAAAGAAAGAGCCAAATCAGATCCTCTCGGAGGATAATTTCAGTCCTGATCTGGAACAATCGCTAAATCATTAACTCTTGGCAGGGTTGCAATAAGCGATAGACCTTTCATATCCTCAATATAGTTATTGAAAAGATTTAGTTTGTAGTATGGCTTTGCCCCTGATGCATCCAACACTGCAGAAGAAGCAAAATTTCCTGTTAACGATGGAGAAAGTCAATTTTTTAGAACGATATCTCTCCACTGCACATAAGTAATACGAGTCGAGGCGATCTTATGAAACTCTTCTTTAATATCACCATCACTATCTAAGTCTAGACTATCTTCATACTTTGCCCACGGTGAAGATATCCTCCCTGGAGCAGAATCCCAATAAAAATACCCATCTACAAAATTATCCCCTTCATTGGCCTTATTGGTTACCTGCACTTTAAATTTAAATTGTCTTCTATGAACAAACCAATCTTGATCTACTTTAATATTTCATAGGTCAAAAATCAACCCTGTTTTTCCTGTATCTTTATAATTTGGAACAACTTTTGGCTCAGGAAGAGGAACTCCATCCACCACTGTAGACAAAGCCCCAACTGATCATGATATATAATCTATTCCTTCTGGCAAAAGAGCTAAATATTTAACTCCATTTACCCCCAACTGAGTCTTAGCATATTCTGTCCAAGGAGACCCATCATGCTGATTTTTTCTAATTTCTATAGAAGAAAAAATTTCTCTTTGCATAAGAAGCGGATTTAGACTGTAAGGTACAACATGATCTCCATTCCACTTAAATGCATTGGTCATGATATAGTCTTTTTTAAAAAAGAGATACCCCTTTTTATCTACAGTTTTATGCTCTGTAGAATCTGGATCAGAATACTCAAAAGTAGCTGAATTAAAAAACTTATTATGATCGTACTCATCTGTATATTGCCACTTTCTTTCAAAATCTCCCCAACCAGAAAGTTTTTTCTCCTCAATATTAAGTAGGGAACCTTCTATATCTGTCCAGGCAGACTCCTTTACCCCTACATAAAAGTTCATATTAAAATTAAGCACTTTTGATACAATAGGAGAATCAAACACTACTTTAATAGCCTTATACTTATCTTCGACATCATTAATCTGCAAAACTTCCCCCTCTTTCAAATCTTGTTTCAATAAAACTTCAGAATCATTTTCCAAAATACCGTATATCTTATGTGGAGTTTCATTTATCCCCTTTCCTCCAGAGGAAGACTGTCGACTTGATCTATTTCGAGATAGAGATCTGTAATACATCCTATCATCTAGAGCATGATCTGTAAATCAATAAAGAGTATACTCTCTTTGGAGAGCTTGATCTTCAAAGGTATGTCCTACCCTTGTCGCAACAGTATAAAAAAGTGTATTCTTTTTGTCATATTCTTGATGATTTGTGGTATATGGAATTCCATGGTAAGGAGATTGAGCAAACCCATCCTTTTGGGTTTCAAGTCGAGAAACCTGTGGAAGCATCTCTATTTTTGGAACCCACCCAATTGAGGATTTCATTACCCCATAGTGGTGTTCATATTCTGTATTTGGATTACTTGTTACCGCAACCTCAATTTTATTATAATGAGTTTTTGTTTTTTCTGCATCATCATAATAAGGCTGATCAACATAACTCAATGATAGCTTAACTCGTTCATTATTTCAGAATTTTCCATCCATCTCCATAGTATTATTGTCTTCATCATAAGTCCAACAATGATTAATTGCCCAATGATAACAATACTTTCATGTCTCCCTATCTGGAGAACCTAGAGGACGAACCCCCTGTGGCAAACGAACAACAAAATGATTATTATCTGGGAAAGAGCGTCATAAACCACTTGGAGCACCTCCACCAACTTCTTGTCTAATATAATAATCTGCCCAACCGGTATACTTTTCCAAATCTGGCTTTGCAGCCGTAGATCCTGAATAATCAACAAACCTCATAACAGCAGTCCTTCTTGGATCTCCATCATCATCTACATCTCCTGTCCCGTGAGCTTCTCATAATCTTCCAAAATGCTTTCCACTCCAATCATATAGCATTAGCGAAACTTTCGTCTCTAACACCTTAGATGTATAAACAGTAGTACGCTCATCTATCAACTCATCTGTATCTTCCCTATAAAGAGAAAAGGTAATAGGAGTCTTAAATCCCTGAGGAACTGTCGAATTATTTTGCACAGTAAATGTCACAGGAAGAGCAACTTTCTTCCCGTCTTCAACAGTGATCTTAAAATCCACATATCGATTATCAGTATCTGATGATACTACATAATCTCTCATATTTGTTTCTTGTACAAAAACTGGCTCTCCTGCAAGATACTTTCTTGGCAAAACAAGCCTAGCTCTAGCATAAAGAGTTTCTCCCAATCACGAATTATCAATAACCGCATTAGTATTAATTTGCTCTCCTACCCAAAAATCTGTCCTTGGCAAAGATCCATCTGGAGTCGCCTCTCTTACATCGACAGTAGTTTTTCCTTTTTTGGTTAAATCTTTTCCTTCTGGTGCTTTCTCATCTTGATCTGGAGATGGCAAATTGTTTGCATTTGTTACCAAATATTCCTTGAGCTTTTCATTCTGTTCTGCAGTACCAGTATAGTTTGCAATACCAGCCTTCTTAGCATAAAAAGCTCTATCCTTATCCCAATTTATTCCAAGTTCCTTAGCTATAAGAGCTGGCGCCTTCTTCATCAATTCTTCACGATCAAGTGCTGGTGCTAGCCCTTCTGCCGTTTCAACTGCATTCTCAGTCACTGTCACTGGAGTAGGCAGAGCACTTCTAGGCATTGCAGCTCTAAAAAACCTTGTCATAGGAGCTGCAAGGTTGATAACCTTATCTGTGAGACTATCAGCAATAGACTCTACAACACCTTCACTAGAATCATTCTCTGTCTTTTCTTCAAGCTCTAGTGAGTGAAGATTCTTATCTAGAGAAGACCTTTCTTCAGAAAGTTCTGGCTTTGCTGAAGCTTCTTTTCCCTCTAAAGGAGAAGCAGGCTTCGCTATTGGATTATCACTTGACAAAATCCCTTCACCTTCTTCCGCTGAAGTAGTCGCATCTCCGAGATTAGATTCTGATTTTTCATCCTTCTCTTCATCGTTATGTGAGGGAGTAAATGATCCTCCCTCTCATGCTCATTCAACAAGAGCTGGGGTTGCTACAGAATCTCCTAACGAAGACTCAAACTCTGCTGCATATACAGCTGTAAAACTAGGCAAAAAACTTTGTGCAAACACAGCAAGTATCGCTGCTCGACCAAAGATTTGTCTCATTTTGTTCATTATATTCACACATATAAATTTAAAAAAGCCATTCAAGTATACTGAGAAAATAAAAATAAAAAAATCTGACTACAATCTTCCTTTGTTTTCAATTGACAAATCCATCATCAATGATATAAAAACACAAAAAAAACACATTTGTGGTATAGAATATTTTTGATTCACAATACGCAATCGGCAAAACACCTCCTACACAAAAAACCCCCTTGAAGAAACAAAAAAAGACGCCACCAACATGGTAGCGTCGAAGGATGAATAAAAGTCTGATTTATTCACTTGTTTTTCCATCAAATTCATCAGTCCCAGCATGCTCTGCCTCTTCAGCAATAGCTTTGGTCGCATGGATAACTCCGTCCTTGTGATGAGCAGGAGTATAAATTGTATACATCTTGAGCTCCTCTGTATCTGAAGTATTGATTACATTATGATTAGACCCCTTTGGAACAATAATAACGGAACCATCTTCTACCTCATATACACTTTCATCAATCAGTACCTTTCACTTTCCAGATTCAAATCTGAAGAATTGATCATTCTCAGGATGAACTTCAGCCCCGATTTCTTCTCCTGGCTTGAGAGACATAAGAACAAGTTGCATCCCTTGGAGAGTATAGAGCACTTTTCTGAAATTATTATTTTCAAGAGTCAACTGCTCAATATTTGCATTAAATCACTTCATGGTTATTTTCTAACAACAAAATAAAAAGGAATTATATAGTTGCTTAACTCATTGCAGATTCTGCATGTCCAGCCTTTTTGATAGAAGGTTGCATAGTCTTCATATCTACTTCCCAACTTGCAGGGCAGGCATGACCTTTATTTTCAGTTACATATTTAAGTGCATAAAGCTTTCTCACCAATTCTTTTGCGCTTCTTCCTACAGCATCTGTATGGATTTCAACAGTCTTGAGGACTCCTTCTGGAGAAACAATAAATGTTCCTCTTTCTGAATTTCCACTATCTTGATTGAGGATACCAAAGTATCTTGAAAGTGTTGTAGTTCTATCTGAAATCATAGGGAACTTAAAGTTTTTGAGCAATTCTTCTGATTGCACCCAAGACTTATGAGAGAACACAGAATCCACACTCACTGCAAAAACTTCTACATTCCCCATTTGTTGGATTTCTTCAAACTTATTTCCAAGATCCTTAAGCTCAGTAGGACATACAAAAGTAAAATCTGCAGGATAAAAGAAAAATACAGACCACTTTCCTTTGAGATCCTCCATAGTCTTTCTTTCTACATCATCAGTAACAGGATTGTAAAGAGTCAAATCAAAATTTGGCAATTTAGACTCAAGTCTTGCACATCCTCCTTCGTAAGTACAAATGTTTTCGTGCATGGTTATATTTATATAGTAATAAAGAATTGAAAGTATAAACATCCTTTTCAAAAAAACAAGGCATTTTCAAAATATCCCGCTTGATCAAAAAAAATAGGAGATAAAGACTCCTATTTAAGATAATATACACTAAGCGATGGTGAGCTAAATCCCATCTGTAATCCTCAATGAGATTTTAAAAAATCATAATTCTGATAATCAGCACAGTTCTCCATCATAATAACAGTCGAAAAGCCTGAAAGAAGAGCAATATCTTTTTTTGCAAGAAAACTTTCAATATCTCTGGACTCAGAAGAAGTACTATTGGTATAAAGATTAGTAAGCTCAATATTATCAGAAGAGACTATCTGAGGATGATTTCCTAAGTAGGCTTTGAGTGGATTGGAAATAATTTTTCTTTGGGTCCGTGGACATGCAAGATAGGAATGTCGGGGAAGAATCAGGATTTTCCCCTTTTTTAAATCTCAGGAGAGGGTAGTTTGCTTATATGTCTGATACTCTGTAGGATAATCACTCAGTACAAGTTGTCCATAAAATCCTCAAATGAGCGCTGGAGTATTTGCTATCAAAATAAGTACGAGAACTCCAAGAGGGACGATCTGTTTTTGCATTTCTCGCCTAGATCATCGTAATTCATCAAGAAGGCAAAGAAGTTTTGAAAAGGCAAGCAAGATTCCAGTAGCTCGGACAAAGAGTAAAAGTCCTACCCATTTTTGTGGTTCACGCAGTCCGATATAATAAGGAATATTATCAAACATCCATTGATTAAGTGCTCAAAATCGTGAGGAACTAATCCCTGTTGCAAATATCCAAGACAAAAGTCAAACAAGAATAAAAAATCAGACTAATTTTTTGTGATTTTTGTAAGAAAATCGATACCCTCCAATACTTACTACAAACAAAATCACTGAAAACACCCACCAAAGAGGATTGACATCCTCTGGAAAAACCAAATGACCAGCTCTCTCTCCCCAAAAACCATATAACATCAAACTCGTCAATTCAACATTGAAAGGAGCTAAAGCATGAGAGAGGAATCCTTCGATATTTGCTTGATTAAAAGTTGCTAAAGTATCTGTTACTACAGATCAGTTTCCCAAAAATCCCCCAATCAACCAGTTGAGATTTGGAAGAAGAGTCATCACTATCAAAAGCACAAGTCCCAACAAGACCTTTTTTGTCCTGAGATATAAAAGAGCATAGATCAAACAAAACATCCCAGACATAAATACCGTATGCGAAGACACCCCAATCGCTCCTCCAAATAGTAGTCCCGCAAAAAGGTAATACTTTAGCTTTCAATCTGAAATAGTCTTGAGAAGGTGAATAAACCCGAAACCCATTAGCACAAATGCCAGGTAAACTCCTGGCTGAGTAATCATTCTCTCATAAAGAACTGGATTGAGCATCAACAAAAACACTCCTGCAATAGCAAGGGGAGCGTGATGCTGAGATCCCACTTTAAAAAGATTGGCAATTTGCATAGCAAGTACAAAACCAAGCCACCCACTCAAAAAAATGGTAATAAAAAAGAATAATTTTGAAAATAACTGATAGCCTAACAATCGCATTCCTCCCTCAGCTAGCAGCGTAATCAAATTTACCCTCAAAAAATCAAGATTCCACCCCGTTACTGGATAGGAGATATAATCTAGAAGAAAAAACTCACCCCCAGTATAAATCCACTCACCCCCCATGATCAGCAAGCTGACGATCAAAATCAAAAGTCAGATTTTTCGACTATTTTTCATTGGACTTTCTCAAGATGTAAATTCTTTGGAGAAGATAAATCAACAAAACAAACTCTACAGCTGCAAAACTTAATGTATACTGCACAAGACTAACTGGGGAGAAAAAATAAAACACCCCCAGCAATGTTATAGCTCCAATTGTAAGACTATAATTGACTTTCTTGTCTCCTCGGGCAATCAACACTTTAGCATAAAAACCTAGCATACCATAAAGAAGTCCTGAAAGCACCACTAAGAGCAAAAGTCCTACTTGTCCTGCTAGTTCCGGTTTCATTAGTCAAAGCACCTTCTCTCCCAATATCCATGATCCGAGCATTGCTCCTAGTCCAGCTAGCAAGAAAAGCAATAATGGATTTTTGATCCAAGCGAATGGCACCTGCTGAGCAGAAGAATATTGAGTAAGTTTGGGATAGTAGACAGTCTCGATCGCAGCCAATACATAGATAATAAACTTTCCCACAACTGCGATCCCACCATAGATCCCTGCCTGCTGAGCATCAAAAAGATTTCTCACCATGATCAAGTCACTATTCATAAAGAAAGCCAAGAGTAATGCCAACAATACCGCATGAAAAAAAGATCAAAATTCTGAGACAAACGATTGATCCAAATTCAGCTTTTGAGTTTTTTTAAATTGATATGGACGCAATAGCCAAAACACATAAGCCCATACCAACACAAAACTTAACACCCCAGCTCCTACTAATCCTCCAATAGCTGCATAAACTCCATAACCACAATAGGCTAAAGTAAGCCCAATTATCAGCTTAAATACTCATCACAAAATTCCATTTATCCCCAAAAATGTAAATCTTTCCATCCCTTGGACAAAGGCAGACAGCACCGTAGCAGGGAATGTCAATACCACCGATCCTCCAATCAAAACCAAAGGCAATCGATAGGGAAGGTGTAGATAATTTTGCAAAAAAGGAATCGCCAACAAAAACAGCACTCCAGCTAGGAGCCCTAGTAGCATACCACGAGGGAATGCCCACTGATAGAGTCAAACGATATCATGAGCGTTTTCCCTCTGTTGAGCAATCTTTGGCATCAAAAACAGTCCAATTCCTGCTGTCAAGACTCCCAAGATATTAAACACCCCTAGCATAGAACTGAACTCTCCGAAGGTTTCTACGCTCATAAACTGGAGCATCAGAGGATGATAGACATAACTAAGCACACCAGCAAGGAGTGTTGTAGTTCCTATTCGAAGGATAGAAATTAATGTAGATTTTTGATTCATGCAGAAGTTTGTTGAACTAAATTTTTTTGTCTTCTTCGATCTACGAGGAGCCAAGCAATCAATCAAAGGAAAGTTAACCCACTCACTCCAAGTCAAAGATAAAAGTAGCTTTGTGGTTTAAAGTATAGGGTAAGATTTACATCTATTGATCCATCTGGATTTTCCTTATAGTAATCTTTTGGAAAGTTTTTTTGATATAGTCAGCATCGAGAGTTCGACCATTGGCATAATCATTAACAAGATGATGAGTTTCTTCAAAAATAGGTTTTTCTCGAAGATATTTAAGCTCTTCTCCCTCAAAGAAAGCATAGTCCTTATTTACACATTCTGTAATATTGCCCGTACCTGTTTGCACCATTCTAGTCTCTGGAGTTAGTAATTCTTGTTTTTGTCAGATTACTAGTTCTTGGTTTGGCTCTAGAGTAGCAGTAGAAGGATTGAGAGCTTTCAACTGAGCTATCGAGAGATTGTTTTGTTGAGCAAGTCTTGCTCGAGAGTCTCCTCTCTTGACTTGTCCTGTTAGATTCACTAGTCCAGTATATACTGCTGCATCACCTGTGAGATACTTATATGAGTTATATTTTAGCTGATCATCAGAGCGACAACTAACTTGCTTTTTGGAAAGATAGAGTTTTCGCTGAGGATGAAAAGACTGGAGAAAGGAAATCTCTGTTGATCCACTAAAATTTTGGAGAGAGACACTATACTTAGTTGGATTAATCCTTGTAAATGATATTCAATCCGTAACATTAAAAATTGGATAGGAGTTGATATGATAAATATGTAATTTTCAAAACACTCAAAGCTTATTTAATCCTGTAAGACTATTCAATCGTTTTATATTTTCCTCATGTTCCTCCTTTTGTGCAAATCTAGTATACCTATCAGTATATCCATCATAAATTAATGTATCTATATAATACTTATTCATATATTCTAGTGTTTTATCTCCTCTTTTATTAATTTCAGGTCAAAGTTTTTCATGAATATTTTTGGCAAAGGAAGAAAAAGCCAAGTCATTTCTACCATAAAATTGATGCTTTGGCAAAAGATACGAAAATAGTTGATATCATTCAAATCAAAAATCAGTATTAGTCCAAGTTCACTCGTTAAAAGGAAGAACTAAAATATTCTTTATTTCTTTTTCCCCTTCAATATATACAGACAACTCCTTATAGGTAGAAGGGATCTCTTTTATAATATTCTGGCGCGAAATATAAGGATAAAAAAAGTGAAAACTTCCCATTAAGATAATATAGGTCCAAAGAAAAGAATCAAAGACAAGACGTCTCCTACCATTTATTTTTTCCCTATAATAACACAAGCTATATATAATGATTAGAACATAAAATAGTGAAAATTTTTGATGAGGAGACCTAAAAACACCACACAATGGAACATTATTTAAACAGTACTCAAAGATTCATCAAAAGGGTTCTCATACCCCCTTCACTAAAAATATTGCAAGCAAAACAAATCAAAAAAGAATAGCTCCAGCCTTTCTCCTTCCTTTAAAAGAAATTAAAGATATAATCAACAAGGATAAAGGAAGAAAAGATATGACATAAAACAACTTTGTTTTATAAATATTAGCATAAGGAAATGGAGTATAAAATTCCTCACTTTTATTTAAATCTACATATCACCAAACATCAAAAAGATCACCATTTAATCCACGAATAGTATTGATTACAGAAGAATTTTTTCTTTCTTTGAGCATTGCTCCTTCCATCAAGACTTTGTTATTTCGTTCATCTTGTTGAATATTGGCACTATTAAATAGTAACATAAAAAGCGCAATAATTCACACAACAGAAAACCAATAAGTTGCCAGTAATACTGTAAATATACTCTTTAAATACCTATAAGATATTTTTTGAACAGTAAATCAAAGAACAAGTAACAACTGAATACCTATAGTCCATGGATTGACAAAAATAAATATATTAAATACTCCAATAATAATCAATCCAACAATATACCTCGTTAATCATGTTTTTTGAAAAAACTTAATCAAAGCAATTATCAGAGGAGTATAAACAAAAAAATTTGTGATATGTAAAGTATTTCTTGTCATTCCAGCCCAGACCAGCACATTAAACCCATAAAAAGCAGATCACAAGATACTTGAACTTTTGGAAAAATGAAAACTCCTTAACATAAAATAAACGCCAGATGGAGCTATAATAAACATCAGTAAAAAATATATATATTGAGCACCATAATTTCAGAATATAAACTGAAGAGCAGAGAACAACCACAATAATGGCTGTAAAATAATGTATCCTGCTTGTCAACTTACCG
This sequence comes from candidate division SR1 bacterium, assembly GCA_013333295.2. Classification (GTDB taxonomy): domain Bacteria; phylum Patescibacteriota; class Gracilibacteria; order Absconditabacterales; family Absconditicoccaceae; genus HOT-345. The sequence continues at coordinate 12,707 of JABCPD020000030.1, forward strand.
ATCAAAATGTAATAGAATTTGCCCATATATACAATTGCGTTAACTGTGCATTATTGGTATAAAATAAAGGAAATCCATCTCCTCCAGCAATATAAGAAGAAAAGGGGAATGTTAATACAAAACATATTGTAAAAAAGATAGGAATAACCAGCCATATATAACGACTGATAAAATTATAATTAAACCACTTCATATAGTTAATTAAGTGTATCTAAAATCTTTTTCGTAATATTACTCCAGTGATATTGTGCAAGATATTGAGAAATATTTTCTTGAGCTAAAGAATGACTATCTTCTAACTTTCTAATCTTATCTGCTAAATCCTTTTCAGTACCATCATATAAAAATCAAAACTGTGGATTTTCTCTAACTAAAAATGATCATCAAGCCAATTCTCCAGTAATAATTTTACATCAATTTCCCAAAGCCTCAAGTAAAACAATTCAGAATCACTCTAAAGAAGAATTAGATGGTAAAATAAATGTATTAGCTTTTTTATAACACAAAATTAACTCCTCATCAGTAATTGCTCATAAGAAATCAACTCCATTAATATTATTGTCCAAGCAATATTGTTGATATTTATCTTTTAATGCTCCTCCTCCTACAACAGTTAAATGATATCCTTCTAATAATACCATTGCATCAAGTAAAGTCTTCAAATTTTTATACCTATGATTTTCATCCAAAACTCACACAAACAGCAATTCTTTTTTATTTTCTTTATTAAAATTTCATAATTTTAACCTATCACTAGCAACTCCGCATGGAATATTATGTATATTTTTTATTCCTCTCTTTTTTAAGATATCATAATACTTTTTTGTTGTTACAATGATACTATCATAAAAAGGGAGAACACATATAAGATACATCGCAGTCATCCATCTTAATCGCCATTTTGTTTGATCATGCATTGCATGATAAGTCATAATTAATTTTTTCCTTAAAAAGAGATTATTCATTACAACTAATCAAAAATCTTCAATACCAGGGCTAGAACTATAAATGACATCAGGATTTATTTTTTTTATCTTACAAAAAAGAGCAATAATAGAGGGGAATATCTTTCCCAAAAAAAACCACTTTGGCAGGTAATTAATTTTAACTCATTCTATAATACAATCTTTAACCCCCTTATGTAAAGAAATACACAATACTGTTACATCATAGGTTTTAGCAAGCTCCTTTGCTAAGTTTAACATATACAGCTCTCATCACCCTAAATCAGGATAAAAAGTAGTTGTAACAATAACAATTTTATTCATACAAACATCTTATGATCTAAAAGATATTATTCTTGCAGGCACTCCTCACACAATTGCATTTTCTGGCACATCCTTTGTAACAACAGATCATGCTCACACAATTGCATTTTTACCTATGGTAACTCACTTAGTAACTATAGAATTAAATCCAATCCAAACTCAATCTCAAATAATAATTTTTTGTTCTTTTCAAATAGTATATCCTTGATCTATAACTGGAACCGAAAGATCTTTATACTGATGATCTGTAGAAACAAAACAACAATAATCAGCAATAACAACATTGTTTCCTATTTCAATACCATTTAAAGCATTCATTACATTTCATGCGCCAACCCAAACATTATTTCATATTTTCAAATTAGACAAAAAAGACTGATTTAAAAGACCAGAATTTCGTCTTAAATTAGTTCAGAACTCTCCCCCTCCTAATTTCAAAAACAACATATTTTTATACCAAAAAAGCTTGTCAAATAAAAATAACACCATCTTTACAAACCCCATTTTATTTTCTTTTATAAGCTAAATATTCCTCTGCAATATATTTTCGTTTATATTTTTCGACTGAACACCTTAAATCCTGCGATAAAATTCATATATTCAGCAATTTTTTATAGTTATCCTTATTTGAAAAATCAACAATAATTCAATTTTTCTTATTTTTAACCTGTTCAATCATCCCTCATGCATTATTAACAATAGGGATAATTCATGATGACATGGCTTCTAAAGGAACTGCTGGAAAATTTTCTACAAATGAAGATACAATTAAAAAATCACTATTCTGTAACGCACTTAACTTGTCATCTCAAGATATAAACCCAAGATAAAAAATTCTATCTTCAATTTTTAACTCTCTAATTAACTTATCCAATTCTTCTTTAAAACCATTATCTCTTCCGGCTATAAAATACCTTGCATCAACTCAACTTTTAACCAAAAGTGGAATCATTTTTATAAACTGATCAAATCCCTTTAACCACTCAATACGACCAATCGATAAATATATTGTTGCATCTTTAGAAAGATTAAATCTATCATAAATATTAAATCATACCCTTTTCTCAAACTCCTCTGGATAAATTCAATTATGAACAACTCTAATTTTATCTCTATAGGGAAGGAACTCTGAAAAATTATCTATTGTATACTGAGACACTGCTGTAATATCACATGCATTCTCCAAAATACTTTTTCCTCGAGTCTTTTTATAGAAATTATAAACCATCTTAATAATTCATCATTTTTTATCGGCACTTACTGGTGCACCATGAAGAGTATAAATATAGGGAAAATTATTTGATACTAAAATTTTTGCTAATTGATTAATAAATAACAATCCATATCAATGCAAATGTGAAATATCTGGAGCAAATATTTTTATTATATTCTTTATTTTTCCTAAATGATATGGAAGAGTAGGAAGTACATTCTTAAGAAAGGGAAGAAACCCAGGTGTAGGAATGAGAGGGACTTGAACAAAATAAATTCCATCTTTAAAATACTCTTTAATTTTCTCAAATCATGTTCTTGTATCATAATTACCATACACAACCATAACTTCATGTCAAAGTTTCACATATTCATGAGCTAAAGCTTCAAATACTGCTCCTCATCAACCAATATGATGCGGAGGAAACTCTGGAACTCCTAGTAAAATCCTCATAATAACCTATCTATATAATAAAACAGTCTTCTCACTAACTATTCCCCATAATCTTTCAGCTCTCAACTCTAAGATCAGCGATTCAAGCATATGGGGATTTTGACACCAAGCTTCAACTTTTTTTGCCAAATCTGATGGAGTCTTGTCAAACCTCATGCTTTTATTAATAATCACAGGAGAGAATACCTCACTTACAAGAAATGGAAGCCCATAGGCAAGAGCAAGAGCCATCGGTCCACTTGCTGCTAGCATATATAAATATGGCATAATTAACAAGTCACTCGCTGCATAAATTACAGGGATCATCTCATCGGGAATAAATCATCATATTCTAATTACTCACGGCATTGTTTTCGCTCTTTGATCTATCATATCATACCACTTTTTAAAGCTAGTATCTTTCAGCGTCCTCTTGGGAGCACCTCCTGCTAAAATCAAAGAATACTGATTTGGATCTAAGTTCTCAAATCAATCTAAAAGTAAATCAACCCCCTTATATCCTGCTAAAAATCAAAAATAGAGAATAACCTTTTTATCTTGAGGAATATTAAGCTGATTTCTTGCCTCTTGCTTTGTAATGGACAAAC
>JABCPD020000031.1 GCA_013333295.2 candidate division SR1 bacterium
TTCAAAGACAATCCCACATCCTATAAGGATGACTATAAGTGCTAAAACTAGAAAGAGAACTAGCAACACCTTAAATACCTTCTTTCCCATATTATTTAGATTTTTATTTAAGACAAACAAAGAATATAATTATTTTACAAAAAGTCAAGAAAATCTGTATTGAAAAAACTCTCTTTATCTAACCACCTGAGACAGGACAGTAAATAAAGAGAGTTTTAATAAGACAGACCACTAAAAACCATATGAAAAACCATCTATTTCCGGATCATCAAGAATCATAGCATTCTTGTTAGATAAAGCTAAGATAACCATATTAGATACGAAGTCTAACATAACTAAAATGGTAAGCGCAGCTATGGCGATGGGCACCATCACCACAAAAAATAGAGGACTATCATTGGGTCCTAGTATACTACTCACCACAAAGAGAGAGAACACAATCCCTACTGCGATAAGAGCCCACATTAGAATCCAAGGGAATAGGATGCATAGAGCTCCTACAAATGCTATCAAGCACAATAGCTTCACTACAGGAGATTCCGAGAATATCCTATCCAGGAAGCCTGAAAGGTCTCTGGAACATTTCTTGAAAAAGGTTTTCATAAGAGAGATTATTTAGGTTTTTGTTTAACACAACAAGACATATACCATTACTTTACAAAAAGTCAAGAGATTCTGTATTGAAAAAACTCTCTTTATCTAACCACCTGAGACAGGAGAATAAATAAAGAGAGTATTATACAGGATTATCAGCTTTAGAATTCTAAAAGCCGAAAAAAGAGCTCCCAGAGTACCAAAATTATAAAATAAAGGCATACTCCGCTAAGACCGAAAGTAACTATACAAGCTACAAACAGCAGGAAGAGAAAGAGGAAAAGGTAATGTGCCGTTTTTCTCATAGCTAGTTAGTTTTTTTAACATAACCGCTATTCAGGATCATTACGCTTCCTCCTGAGTATCAGTGGGACATATCCTAGCGCAAAGATTATCCCGCCTACAAAAATACTAACCACGTATACTCCCGACAAAAAATACACAGTTTCTTTAGCTCCAAAGAGTAGACATGATACTATGAAACATAGTACTATTACCGTAAATATTATAGATAATCTCCTCATAATAATTTAAGTTTTTTGTTTAACATACAAATATTATTACAATTTTTTACAAAAAAGTCAAGAGCTTTTAAAAAAAAGAAGAAAATCAGATTTCTTCTTCAATTTTATTCTTAGCTATAAAGAGAGACTCATTCTACCAAGAGGAACTTATTTTCCCCCATTTTGCCCTTTCGCTAGTGAAAGTTCAAGCTCTGATTTGAGATTATTTCGTTCTGCGATACTCATCTTTTGCCCATTAGCAATATCTTCTTGAACTTTCTTAACTTGATTTACAACATAAATACCATATTTGATCATCATTCTATCTCCTTGAGCCTTACCTGTATCTGCCATTTGTTGTGCTTTTAGTTTGAAAGTTTCGATCTGTTGAGTAAGTGTCTCATTTGCACCGACTTCTCCTACGATCTCTTCTACAGCTCCCAGTGCATCAACTGCCTGATCACTAGAGGTAGAACTTTGACTAGAATCAGACTTTTGATCTGATTCAGCAGTCTCTTGAGAAGAATCATCACCTCCAAGCACAACTTCCTGGACATCATCTCAAGTTTCTGCTTGATTCTCATCAAGAGTAACCACTCCCACATCCGTTCCTTCATCACTACCTGTCAATGCTAGATCCTCATTCAAATTATCTCCAGTCAATAGATTATCAGTTAATTCAGCAGATCCATGTTCCTGATCTCCAGTAAATTCACTAACCTGAACATTTGCTGGGGAGTCTGAATTAATCCCAAATATCTTCTGAATCTCCTGAGGATACTTCAAAATCGCCATAAATCCAACAGCAATTACCAATGCGACACTTCCCAAAATTGCAACAAGTTTAGTCATCCCAGAATTGGTAGCTTGTGATTGCGGTTGCCCAATAGGAGGATATGCAACAGGATTTGACAATGGATCTGGAGCTGAAACGTCCATCATACTATCCAAATTCATTGTAGGAGCTACTGTTGGTACAGGCTGAGCGATCATCTCATCCAAAGAAAGCATTCCAATAGGCTTTTCTGCCACAGGCTCTAGTTGAGGAGCTACTGCTTCCTCTTGAACAGGAGCTTGAATAGACTCGATAGTTGGAGATTCCTGAACTGGCACAGAAGGCGCTACTTCTTGAATAGGCTCATTAACAGGCGTATTTACCGGTTCTTCAATATTTTGAGTAACATTTTGATTAAGCGTAGCTCTCATCGCATCAAAAGGATCCATCTCTGGATGAGGAGCTGAAAAATTCACCTCTGAAGCTTGCTCTGAAGGAGTATCTACTATTGGCGCCTCCTCAGTCATAAAAGAAGTTGAAATCTGATTTTCTTCCTCATTATTTTCCAAAGAAGATTGCATCACTTCTTGAGTCCCATCAAGTTGTGTTACAGGATTTACGGTATCTTCTGGGATTACAAAACTTTGCTGAGAAGTTTCAACATCCGAGTGCATATTAAGAGATCCTTCTTGATTTACCAAAGGCTGCTCATCAAAACCGAGCTCACTCTGCTCTAGTTCATCATTTTCCTCAAAATTCTGTCCAACAGGCTCTACAGAAAAATCACTAGTATCCAAAGGAAGCTCCTCTACACTCGCAATTCTTCCATCTCCTGGAACCGGAAAGGAATCTTCCTCTTCTTCTGAATTTTCTACCTGATTTTCATCTGAAACCACAGGTTCTTCTTGCAAAAAATCCATACTCACATCAACTGGAGCTGGTACTGGATCAGAAGTTTGCAAAAGGTCATCTGCCTGAGGGATTTGCTCTGGCTCAACATTGTTAACTGGCGCTTGTGCCTTATTTTCCTCAGTTTGTGATGGGAAAGAATCTGGCAAATCCAAACTAAAATCAAAAGCTGAAGTCTGATTTTGATTATTATTTACCACAGGATCCTGAGTTTGTCCTACCGCTGGAGTAACTCCTGTATTTTGATTATCAGAAACTGGAGTAAAAACTGTGTTTTGACTATCAGAAGTTGGCATTTTTACAAAATAGAGAGTAAAATTTTCTTTTTCACTCAATTATACTTCAAAAAAAATATTTTGCAAATTTTGTCAATCTTTATTTATCGCTATCAGCAAACATTCTTTCAAAAACAAAAAAGCCTTACAATTTAGGCTTTCAAATACTCCATACTCCAAGAATGAGAGGAATCGAACCTCCACCACTGGCTTCGGAGACCAATGTGCTACCACTACACCACATTCTTATCTAATTAAAAGATAAACAATCCCACAAAAATTGCAAGCAAATTTCAGTTGCCTTTTTCCTGTGTTTTTTTATACTAAAAACGATATTTATCTTTTAGCAAGTCAAATCCGTGACACTTTCCGAAACTACTATCGAGCTCTTAGATTTCATAAAACAAAATCCAAATCCCACACTCCTTGATAGTGATCTCCTTGCTCACACCTACCAAAATCTCATTGACACCCTCATTGAGCATAATCATCTCTATTATATTGAGTCTTCTCCTATCATCTCTGACTACGAGTATGATCAACTTTTTTCTTATCTCAAAAATATTGAAGAAATAGCACCACATCTCATCACTTCAAATTCGCCAACCCAGTCCCTCATTGGACAAATCAGTGAAGGATTTGCTAAAGCCAACCACAGAACTCCTCTTCTCTCCCTCGAAAATAGCTATAATGCTCAAGATTTAACCAATCGAGATACCAGAATCAAAAAAATACTCGAAAAATCTGATCAGAATTGTTCGTTCTTTTACCGTCTTGAACCAAAATTTGATGGGATCAGCTGCGAAATCATCTATCAAAACTGACTTCTTACGCAAGCAATTACCAGAGGTGATGGAAAAACCTGAGAAGACATCACCATCAATGTAAAAACTATAAAATCCCTTCCCAAAAAGCTGACTCAGCCAATCAATATTCGCCTCAGAGGAGAGATTATGATGCCAAAATCGCAGCTCTCTGCGCTCAATCTCAGCAGAGAAGCTCTAGGACTCAACTCATTTGCCAATACAAGAAATGCAGCTTCCTGAAGTATCAAACTCCTTGATTCTGCAGAAGTTGAGAAAAGAAGTCTCATTTGTTTTATCTATGATATCCTGGAATCAGATACCAATCAAACAATAAAAGAAATCTGACTCCCAACCTTTGATCTTCCTGAAAAATTCCAGCACTTTGACAATATCCAATCAGTAATCGATACTTGCTTAAATCCAGAGCTCAAAGATTTTCTTGATGAGCAGGATTTTGACTTTGACGGTCTGGTAATTAAGATCACCGATAAAAATCTCCCCAACGGAAAGGATCAGACTTCTATTCGCACACTGTTAGGAGCTACAGAGCACCATCCTAGACGAGCTATCGCCTACAAATTTCCAGCTCAGCAAATCGCAGCAAAAATCAGCTCAATCGACTTCCAAGTAGGAAGGACCTGAATTCTGACTCCTGTTGCCAATCTAGAACCTGTAAATCTCAGTGGAGTTACCATATCCAGAGTCAGTCTTCATAATTTTGATTTTATCAAAGAAAAATGAATTCTAAATTGAGATTTTGTACGAATTCAAAGAAGTGGAGAAGTAATCCCATATGTCCTCTCAGCAATTCCTTCTAGAAGAAACGGCACTGAATCTGAGATCTTCCCACCAAAACTCTGCCCAAGCTGCCAAACTCCAATTATTAGCCAAGATATCCATTACTACTGCAAAAATCCAGATTGCCCTGCTCAGCTCAAAGAAAAACTCCTCTATTTTGTTTCTAGAGATGCTCTTGATATTGCAGGATTTGGAGATTCAATTATTCAGCTCCTCATGGAACAAAATTTGCTCAACTCTTTTGCAGACTTTTATACCCTGACTAAAGTAGAAAATCAAATTCTTCTACGCAAACTTCCATCTTTCTGAGACAAGAAGATTTCAGAACTTATCTCACAAATTGAGCTTTCAAAAACAAAACCACTTCGAAGACTGCTCAACGCTATTGGCATTCCTAATATTGGTAAAAAAACTGCCCAAGACCTCTCAACCTACCTTGCACAAAAAAAGGTTACAAACCTGACATCTCTCATCAATGAACTCAAAAACACAGAGCAGCTTTGAGCAATCTATGGGATCTGAGATAAGGTTGCAACTGACATTTCGGCATTCTTTTCTTCTCCAAAAATTCTAGACCTCCTCTACAAGCTCGAAAACTTCTGACTCAATTTTTCAGCAGTTGAAGATCAAAAATCAAATACAGAGCAAAATCAGAATTCTCTTTCCTTTTCAATAACAGGAACCTTCCCATTATCAAGGACTGAAATTGCGAATCAACTTATTGCCCAAGGATATCAATTCGATGAAAACCCAATTCAAACAACCTCCTTCATGCTTATAGGAGAAAAAGCTGGTTCCAAAGTTGACAAAGCTCAAAAATACAATATCAAAACCTACAATAATCGAGAAGAAATAGTAAAAACCTTCAATATCAAGCTACCAGAACCCCAAAACAAAAAAACTCCAACACCTATCCAATGAGGTCTCTTTTAAGCTCAAAACAATCTTTTAACTCCTCTTTTTGTCAAATTTATGATCAAAAAAATATTCTCATTTACACTTTTCACACTTCTTTTCAGCGTAAGCTTCGCCTACTCTCCACTTAGTAAAGTTCAACATCAACAAATCGATCTCCAACTTTCAGGCTTCTCAAATCTTAGCAAAAGCGAAAAAAGTAAAGAAGCTGATTTTTTTCTCCGTTTAGCTCAAAAGTCACTAGAAATTCGTCAGGCCTTCTCAGGAGGGAAAGGAAAAATCCCTGGAGCAAAACTCACAGAAATCGATAAACTCTATGTTCAAAAAAAAATCGAATCTCTCGCTAAACTCTCCAAACCAGAACTTGAACAAGAACTCTCTGACCTCAAAGAAACCCAGCTCATGTCTGCAGAACTGGGAAGAAGCCTGCAAATCGAATCCCTTGCTAGCTTTCAAGGATACGGAGAAACCAAAATTCCTACTCCACTCTACCGGATGCCAAAAGACGATTTTGCTATTCATAAGCTCCTAGCTGCGAGTAATTCCAGCACTGGAATCAAACTCGATCAACAAAACCTGATCCGCGAACTAGCAGTAGTTCTTCCTCCCCAAACCCCTGTAACCCTTATCGGTGAATACAAAGCTGACGGGTATATTTATTATCTGGTTAGAACCAGGGAATTTGATGCATGAGCTGGTGCAAAACACGGATACTTTCTTGATGCAAGATTCATCAAAAAACTAGACAAAAAGCCTGAAGAAGTCTTTAATCCTCTCCCTTCTCGTGATACTATTATCAAAAACCTCCTTGCTACTAAAGGATCTACCTATGTACGAGGAGGATCTCGATACCAAGGACTCCCACAGATGGAAAGCTTTTTCCCTTCACAAACCCCACTATCATCAATCCACAAAAAACATAAAAACCTAGAATGAGTAGATTGTTCTGGACTCCTTCGAGAAGCAAATGGAGGGAATACCCCTAGAAATACCCGCCAACTTCTCAATGTAGGAAAACCGGTTCTCATCGAAGGGCTCTCAATTGAACAAATCATGAATCAAGTTCAACCGCTTGATATAATAGTACGAGATGGACATGTAGTAGTAATCCTAGATCAAACAAGAGCAATCGAAAGTAGACGAAGACCAAACTTCAAAGGTTGAGTAGAGATTACCAAGCTAAAATCTCGCCTCACTGAAATCCTCAAAACGAGGACTCCAGTAAATGACTATGCTAGCTCCCCTTTAAGCAAAACCAAAAAATTCGTTATCCGCCGTCGATATGGAGAATAATCAAATTTTAATCTTGCTTTTATATAGGGGAACAATATAGTGAAATCAGATTTCAAAATTTTTTTATATCAGATCAATAGCATGCGAGGACTCGTTATTTTATCACTCTTCATTGGTGCTGGAGCAGGATATGCACTTTTCTATCGAAGATTTGAACAAAGAGATATTGTTGCTGAACTTAGAGACAACCTAAAAATGGCCAACGACCAAATCATCGATATGCAAGAAGAAATCGATGAGCTTCAAGCTCAAAACGATCTTTTTAGACAAAAGACCACAGAACTTCTTGAAAAAAACGATGAACTCTCAGATGTGGTAGCAGAGCTAGGAAAATACTATGTCCATATCAAAAAAGCCTCTGAAAAAACTGCAGAACTCTCCAAATATCTTCATGAACCTGACGCAGAAATAGAAGGAAAAATCTGATCACTTGATTCCGATCAGTCCTCACAAAAGAGATTCTTCTAACAAAAAAACAGCAAACAATAAAGGTCTTTGCTGTTTTTCTTTTACTAACTAAAATACGGAAAGATTAAGTGAAGCTACTTTATTGAGTCCAAGATTGATCGCTGTATAGGTATCCCCAACCTGATTTCCTTGCACTTTAATTTCTACTTGTCAATCTTTAACAAGGCTAATCGCCACAGGATCAATAGTTACATTAGTACTACTTGCTACCAAAATAATCGGCTGCTGCAAAATACCATTAAAAGGTTGTCATGTCTTCTTATTTTTGATGGTAAGGGTCAGAATTCTCGTCTGATTTTTCTTGATAGGAGATGCAATATCACCTGTCAGATCAACACTCCACTCATCAAAGAATGCTTTACCATTATTATCCAAAGCACTAGTATCAATAATAAGTTTTGAAGTCTGAGGTTTTTCTTGATTGGCTTGTACAGGTACACTAATAACTGGTGAAGATGGAGCTGGAGATGGAACTGTTGGTGCTACATTATGTTCTAGAGTAGATCCTGTATCCACTCCAGTACTCCCGTAGGTCTTATTATCTGGCAAAGGAACCTCTCTAGGATGATCATCAAAAGGACGCTTAGCCTTTGCATCTTCCAAGAAAGCAATAGGATCCTGTCCATACTTAAACATCTGCTCACGACAAAGCCCATTATTGATCGTTTCTATTCCAGACTTTTTCGCTTCACTACACTGACCAAATGGATAAATAGGACGTCAAAAATCTCCTTTATTAATTTCAAAGTGCACGTGATTTCCTCCTAATCATCCCATTGTTGTTCCTGAATTACCGATCATACCGATTTTTTGCCCCTTCATAAGAGGTTGTCAGGTTTGAACAAGGATTTGATCCATATGTCCATAGGTAGAAAAGTACATCTTCCCCTTATAAATAAACTGAATCTTCACTACATTTCCATAACCAGCTTGCTGTCCTGCAAAAAACACTTTTCCATCGGCAATAGCATAAAGTGGAGTCCCCTTGGAAGAAGCTAAGTCTACTCCATAGTGGCTTCCATTTTCCATATCCCAACCACTCATATAGTTTCCTCCAAAAAGTACCGTATAAGTATTGGTATAGAGAGGATCTGCTCCATATTTAGCAAAGTTTGCCCCTTCTATAATCGGTAATTTCATCTTACAATCTGCATCGAGTTCAGACCAATGTTTGATTCTACATTCAACCTTAGAAACTTCATCTACAGGATAAACCAAACTGGTATTGTTTGCAAGGCTCGTACCATTTCCAAAGATCAGAGTAGAAAAACTAAAAAGCCCAACAACCAAGATTTCTCCTAAATAAATCAGATTTTGATTTACCTTATTGGAAAAGCTAAAAAGCTTATCAACTCTTTTACCTTTGTGATGCTTTTTAACAATTCTTGTTCCAAGTTTTTTGAGCAAATTAGAATTAAATTCCTCATACTTTTGCCATTTTGCAGTCATGTGTATTATGCTGGAATTAAAACAACACTAATATTTTAATCATAAAATCAAAATATGTCAACTTTTGCAAAAGTTTTTTTAACAAAAAAAAAGAAATCTGACTTTTAAGCTTATTTTCACCTCTAATATCAGTTTTTTTACCTTTCTCTTTACAAATCAATAAAAAATCATATAATACGGTATATTTATCACTTTTTCATTACGATTTTGGCGAACAATCCTCTTATCGAAGAAATCCTCGCATCAGTCGAAATCAAAGATCTGATCGAAAGATATGTACCACTCTCCAGAGCTTGAAGCAACTATTCTGGAAGATGTCCTTTTCATAATGAAAAAACTCCTTCCTTTATGGTTTCTCCAAGTAAAGGGATTTTCAAATGCTTTGGCTGTGGAAAATGAGGAAATGCTATCACATTTATGCAAGAAATCGAGAAACTTGATTTTCGAGATGCAGTAAAAGAGCTTGCCAAGATTCAGCATATCGATATAGAAAAATATAGCATTGATAACAAAAAACTAGCAGCAGAAAGTGACGAAAAAGCGAAGCTTAAAAGACTTCATACTCTTGCTCATCAGTTTTTTCGCTCTGCCTTAACAACTTCTCCCCAAGCTCAAGACTATCTCAAAGAAAAAAGAAATCTGACATCCGATCTCATTGAACATTTCCAAATTGGTTATGCTCCAGACAAACATTATGAACTTATTCAATTTTTGAGATCAAAAGGATTTTCTGACAACGATTTAATTGAAGCCTCTCTAGCAAAAAGAAACCTCAATGGAGAAATTTATACCTTTTTTAGAAATAGGATCACTTTCCCAATTTTTGATGCTATGGGAAATGTTATCGCCTTTTCAGCAAGAGTAATAAATCCAGAAGACAAGCCAAAATATCTCAACAGTGCAGAACACAAAGCCTTCGAAAAATCAAAAGTCCTCTATGGACTCAACTTTGCAAAAAATAATATCAAAGAGTTTCAAAAACTGATTATCGTCGAAGGACAAATGGATGTCATAGGACTTGCTAGACTCGACCAACCTATTGGAGTCGCAACCTCTGGAACAGCACTTTCATCAGACCATGTAAAACTCATCAAAAGATATACTGAAAATATCTATCTTCTTTTTGATGCAGACAATGCTGGAAATCAAGCAAGCATCAGAGCGCTAAAACTCTTTTATCAGCAAAATCTCTACCCAAAAATTATCGAGCTACCAGACGGATTCAAAGATACCGATGACCTCGCCAATACCGAAAATGGGAAATCAGACTTTTTGACTTGTTTAGAAAATGCAGAGGACGGATTTATAAAAATCTATCATCGCCTTAGAGCCTCATCTGATCTAAGCTCCCCTATCGACAAACAAAAACTCATCAATACCCTTTTTGAACTTATCCTTTCAGTCAACTCACTCACAATCCAAGAACACTACAAACAACTTCTAGCAGAGAAACTTGGATTTGCATCTGAAATTCTCGATGCACAATTCAAAAGATACAAAGCCTGAGACGGAAGATCAATCCTCCTACAACAACAAAGACAATCAGAGCAATCTCAAAGCCAAAAATATCAAATGGAAAGAGACCTTCTTGTACTCAGCCTCTTTTATCAAGGAGCAATCCTCAATTATCTCCAAGAAAATGAAAAACTAGAAGACCTCTTCTCTTTTATCAATCTTCTTGCTGAAACCGATCCAAACGGAGCATTATCCCAAGTATTGCAAGAAAAGCTCGATGAAGATATGACAAAGAAACTCGATGAACTAAGTCTTTGGCGAGATTCACAGATTGATCCCCTTTCTGATCCAGAAAAAAAACTTCAACTTATCTGGCAAACTCTTACTCCCTATCTTCAATCTAAACTCCAACGAGCACTCAAAGACCCTTCCGTTTCTCAGGAAAAGAAAAAACAGCTTCTCGAAGCCAGGAAAAAAATTTAAAAATCTGAAAAAAAGAAAAACCTGACTCCTGGGTGTAAACGAAATTCTGAATCAGATTTTTTAATTTTTTACAGAATACTAAAACTTTTTAAGATACTCTAACAGAACCTCTTGCTCCTTTATTCTCATATAGTTTTCCATAAAAATCCAATCTGGATTTCAAAAAGTATCCGTTGGAAGTAAAATTTTAGATCTCTTTAACCTTGTTAGCGTAGCTCAATTTCATCACCGGCTAAACTTTCACATCAATTTTTTGATAGGAACAGAAATAAACTCAGCTGTATATTTATTGATAAAATCATTTCTCACAATTTGGATATTTTGTCCTGTATAAAAAATATTTTCCTGATAAAAAATAGTTTGTGTATCAAGTCAAATAGTAAGAACATTTCAAGTATTTTTTAAAAAATTTTCTTGTTCTCAAATAAAGCTATCAATTCAATTATTATTATCAATTCTCGTAATATAGGGAATTTTTCAAGGATCTCCATTAAGTTTATTTTTATCGATTCAACTTTTTGTAGCAAAGATTTCAAAAATATTTTCAAGGATAAATTCACTCCAACTAGAATGAATAAGTTCTACCCCCCCCCTCAAGATTTTGGCTTTTTCAAGCCTTTTTTCGAAGTATGGAATAATTTCTGACAAAGTTTTTTCTTCAATTTTTTTCATATACTCTTCCATAAAATTTCGATCTGGATTTCATACTTTATCAACAGGAAGAATAATCTTTTGCTTCTTTATTCTTACTTGACTAAATTTGTATCCATAACCATATTTTCAAGCCGTAGCATTAGAAATAATAACCTTTAAAAATAGTCATAAATATTTCGACATTTTTTGATTATTTTTCAAAAAAATCTTTTCTACATGATCCGTAGCTATAAAATCATTTTCTTGAAAAGAAATAAATCAAACAGTTGCACTATCTACAGTTAAAACTCCTCATTTTTCAGTTGGAGGATTTTGATAAGTATCTTCGAATCAGTTATCTGTTGCTGCACACGTTATTCTTGGAGTTCTTCCTCATTTTTCTAAGACAGTTGGATGGGTTGTTGTTGTACCAGAAATTTCAAAAATATCTCCGATCTCAAATTCTTTCCAAATATTTTTAGAGGGAGATGTGAGTGAGTGAGTGAGTGAGTGAGTGAGTGAGTGAGTGAGTGAGTGTTAGATCATTCTCTATACATCTTTGGGTGTAGTAAGAAAGTAAAGTCTCTAGTTTTTCATCTTCAATTTGCTTTATATATTTTTCCATAAAATCCCAATCTGGAGCTCAAAATTTATCAATAGGAAGAAGAATCTTTCTTGATTTTAATCTAGTTCAAGTTAATCATTTTCAATAACCAAATCAAGCTCATTTTATACTTTGCCTAAAAGCCACTATTAAAAAAGAATAAGAATGTTTATTTAATCAATCTTTTTTTAAAGTATACATTTTATTTCATACAATAAACTCAAAAGGTTGATAGAAAAAATCAGCACTTTCTGCTCAAAAAACAATACAATTTTTATCTACTAAAGAAAAATTATTATTTTCAACAAATGTTTCTAAACCGTTATTTAATACCGTTCTAGAAATATATGGTAACTTACAACTTTTTGTATTTTCAATCAAATTATTTTTATGATAAGGTGGAATATTTTTTATCTCAAATAATTTTTCAACAATAAACTCTCCCCATTCTACATTCTTTAAATTTATTTTAGTTTTCATTATCTTTTTCAGGTAGACCAAATAAATATCCCCTTCCATGAGTTATCATGTTAAACTCAAAAGTTAGATAATCAGCCATTGTCTCTTCAAATTCAGCTTCTGTAGGGATCTCATCATTAAAATAATAAAAAGAGTGAAGCCATTCATCTTCTGCTTCTATCGTCGTTTTTACACAAAATTTCGTCTCTATTTCTTCAATTTCATCTCTCCAAACAGACAAAAGTTTTTGTCTCTTATCTTTTGACTTTTCTTTGTTTTCTACCAGTCAGATATGTTTTTGCACCTCAAAACCATCATCTTCAAAATTGATAAATTTTACAATTTTGTCTTTTGGATGAGGATTATAAGCAGTAAAGATAGCTATACAAGGATTAGTTCCTACACCGTAAAAAGTATTCTTATTAAGAGTAATCACACCTTCTAAAGTATGATTTTTCAAAATTGAAGTTTTAATATTCTTTTCTTCTTTTGTTTTTCCTGTCATTGATGATTGAGGGATGATCGCAATTACTTTTCCATCAACAACAATTGATTTTAAAAGATGCTCAATAAAAGAAATTTCATAAAGATTTGGATTTTTCTTAGAACCTTGTGAATAGGGAGGATTTATCATTCCTACAGTACACCCTTTTGTTTGAAGCTGATAAGGATTCTGCTTTAGAAAATCTTCTTGATTGATATTTGATTTTCCATCTCCTCTCAAAATCATATTAGTTGTTGCAATAGTAAACATATACGGTTGCATTTCTATTCCATGAAGTTGATGTTTTTTGATTTGATTTTCTTGTTCTTTCGTCGTTGCTTGTTGCATCATATTATGCATTGCTGCGATAAGAAATCCAGCAGTTCAACAACAAGGATCAAAAACTTTATCATCGACCTTTAAATCTACAAGTTCACAAAACAGTTCCGTAATATGTTTTGGAGTTAAGATAATTCAAAGAGTCTGCCCATCTCCACCTGAATATTTCATAAACTCACCATAAAATCTTCATAAATAATCTTCTGAAGATTGAATATATTTTATATTTTTATAAATGTGTTCGTACAAAAATTCTGCATAATGCTTCATTGGTGTCTTTCCAAGATTTTCATGAATTTCATTAATTGCTTTAGTATCACGAATAACAAGAAATTGAGATAATAATTTATCCTTTTTTGTTTGTGGTGAGACATTTGCTCTTCTTAGATTTTTTTCAATAGCATTATATATCTTTTCTCAATCTGTAGTAATACTATCTCCAGACAATTCATCCATTGAAAATCACTTAAATTCAATTTCCCTTAAAGCCAACAAAATACCACTTACAATAAGTGGCTTATCTTTATCTTGAATACTTCAATAATTTTTTAGGTCTTCATGAAGTTTTTTAGCATCTTTTAGAATCTCTTCTGTAGTTTTTTCTTCTCTTGTTTGTTCTTTGAGAATCTTATGTAAATAATATTCCTCAATATTATTTTCATTAAAATTTGTAAAATTTTCTACATCTTCTAATATCTCATATTCTCCTCTTTCATTTACAAAAATTGGAGTAATTCTGTGTCTTTTTGGATTTCCAGAAACTCAAATAGCTAGAATTTTTTTATAATTTGTTTTTTCTGCTAAATGTTTTGCATAATGCAAAGCACCATTCATAGCAAAATCTTTGACATCTCCATTAGATAAATCAAGAGAAATAAGATTCTTTTCATCAAATCTTACATGTTTTTCATAATCTTTTTTATCTTCAATAACGAGCAAAAAATCTTTTATGATTCCTATAAACTCAGGGAATCCCTTTCCATTTCATCCTGTTTTGGAAGCTCATTTTAAAGCTTCAACAATTTCTTCTGGTCATTGTCATTGAGTATAAAAAAAGATGTTTTCAGTCACAAGCAAATCTCTCACAAAAAAATCCATATCAACTTCTTTATTTTGCATTAATCTTTGTTAAAAATAAAATTGATACAATTCGAAAAGTTATTTACTACCTGTAGCTTACTTATCTTCCATTCCATATCAAGGGAAAAACAAAAAATCTAGGCTCTAGGTCTTGTTTTTGGTCCAAAGTCAGCTTTTCCCAACTTATCATTTCACAAAAACTTATTTTTCATATACATTTTTAATCAACTTTTCTCCCTCCCAAATACTAATTGGGAACACAGTTCCTGAAAATTCTTGGACAAAAAGCTTTCTCTCTCAGCTCAAATATGAAAGACTATCAGGATAAATTTTTGCTCCTGCAGAAGTAATTTTAAGAGGAACTCTTGTCCATCACGGAGTCAAACTTTTTAAAGTAAGCAACCAAAAATCCCCCTTTTTCTCAAAGCTGGTTTCAAGATTTTTTTTCAAATCCTGAGTAGAAAGCACCTTGATATCTGGAGAGAACTGCTCACTCTCCTGCTCTACCTCAAAAATCGCACCATTACTCTCCAAAAAAAGTATTGGATCCAAGGTATTCTCTCTAACAAGATTCCAACATCTCGCTTCATTGACATTTTGATTGAGCGTTACTCCTCCACAGTTTCCAGGATGATAGGGATGTTTTCACTCTGTTTTATCAATCTGAAAATGCAAATGTGGCCCCGTGCTATTTCCACTGGTTCCCATCTTCGCAATTAAATCTGAGGTCTTCACTTTGTCTCCTACCCTTACCAAAACCTCACTCAGATGCGCATAATTTGAATAAATCTTCTTCCCTGCAAAACTATGCTCAATAGTAATCAGTTTTCCTCGTTCTCACTTTTTACCAGCATAGATCACCTCTCCGGTACCAATAGCATAAATAGGAGTACCAATCTGCGAAGTAATATCAACTCCCTTGTGCGCGCCCCATCCAAAATCTCGTCCTCAAAAATAAGTCCCTCCCCAAAGTACAGAATAAATCCTACGAATTAAAGGACTCTTTTCATAATTAAGATAATTGGCTTGTTCAATCTTTGGAAGCGGGATTGTACAAATCTGATTGTTCCCACAAAATTTTCCACTCACTTCTTTTACAGGATATTCTCGAGCAAAACTGGTATTTCCAAAGACAAAAGATAAAACAGATAAAAAAATCAGACTTTTTATCTTATTTTTTTCAAAAAAAGAGACTAAAACACTACTATAACATAAAACAAAACTAAACCCCACACTCTTCCACTCTCCTTGCTGCATCAAAATATTCTTTCCTACAAATAAATTTTGGATCAATAATATCCATTATCCTCGCAAAAACAAGCCAAAAAATTTGCAAAAAAACAATTTTCAGCTATAATAGGAGTGATTTAGTATATTATATCTAAATATGAATCAAAACGAACAATTTTTTGCAAATAACAACGCAAACACCAATGCAAACTATCTCAATGATGAACAAAAGATTCAGGAGATTTTGCAGGAACAACAAAAATTGCAACAACTCTACAATCAACTTGTAGCCTATATTCAGGAACATCAAAATATGCCATCAGACGAGATGTTTAAGTACCACGCACAACTCAAACAACTCACTGAGTACTATCAAGCAAACCAAGAAAAGCTAAAACTTCTCTGATATTCTAACATTCAAGTAAACAAAAACGTACAAATAAAAAGAGGTGCAGCTTCCTCATTATCAGTAAAAAATGTTTTTATGGGATGCGGAATTTTATTCTTCCTCCTAGTTATTGGATTGATTGTACTCTTTTATACCGTACTACAAAATCCAACCGGATGAGGAGGATTGACTGCCCTAGGAATAGCTCCAGCCGTAGCAAAAAATTTGCTCATGGGACTAACTGGAATTGCAATGCTCATCGTTTTTTTGGTGGGAATTGTTATCCTATTGATGAACGTTTACAAAGCCTTTACCGTAAAAGACAGACCAAAAACCTGGTATATTTGAGGGGGAATCCTTGGATTTCTAATTTTGTGAATTGGTATTGGAGCGGGAACCAGCCTCATGTCTCAAGTAAGCAAAATCGAAGTTGAGAGCCTTGCCAATCCAGATCAAACAGTTCTTGCTTATGTTAAGACGCCGACAAAAGATAATCCTGATGCAATAAGTCAGATTTCTAATTCTACTATCCTTATTGCCCCAGTAAATATCCCATTCAAACTCTTAACTGCTAACTACCAAAAATACGCACAAATCGAGCTCGGAAATCAACAAGTAACTAATTTACAACTTGACTGTGGAAACAAACAAATTCTGACTTATAATCAACAGTCAACTATGTTCAACGGAGCTTGTTTCTATAGTAAAAAAGGAATCTATCAAATAAATCTAATCATTACCTACATTGACAATACTACTAAACAAGCCATCAACAAAAGCTATCTCCTCAAAGAGATCAATGTTGCTTCTGAACTATCACTTTCTACAACCTCAGACAAAAAACTTGAACTCATTGATAATGAATATGTACTCGGTCCTCTTCCATCTGAGTTAAGCTTTAATGCAGATCAGATTTTTAGAGATTTAGGACTAAGAAACTATCGTATCAACTGGGATGCTGAAGGAGATGGAACTACAGATAAATCTGATGAAACCACCTTTAGTTTCAACTATGAGAAAGCTGAAGTATACTATCCAAGCTTTAGTCTTCCAGATTATAATCCCAATATCATCTTCTCATTTCCTCTCAGAGTTGAAAAATCACTCTTACCTGTATGTAAGATTGAATTTAGCAAACAAAAAGTCAATACTTATCGTATCCAGGCATCATTCCTTGATGGTGGAGAAAAATATATCCAAGACTATGCATATCTCATCTCTGATGCCTCTACAAAACAATCTCTCGCAGATAGACAAGGAAACGAAGTAGGAATGGATTTTATCCACACTTTTGATGGACAAGGGTTTTATGAAGTGCTAATGAATTTTGTCACAACAGAAGGGAAGAAAGGATCTTGCCGTGGAGAACTAAGAATCAGTGATAAATCTAGTTTTAATGTAGATTATGATATCTTCTCACAATCTCCAAGACAAACACAATTTACCAAAGTAGACAAAAAGCTGATCTCTGATTCCAAGAGCATCAAACTCTCAGAGATCCCAACAAAATTAAAACTTAAAATCAACTCAATCCAGCCTTCAACCTACAATATAAACACACAAATCACTCTAGACACCAGACCTATTGTAGAAACGCTCGCTGGAGAATACCTCTTTGATGTCAGAGATACCAAACCTCATACCCTCAAAATACAGATCCAAGATACTGTACGCGGACTGAGCTATGAAGAATCAATCAATATTACTATAGGTCTAGATGATGTACTCTGAGATCTCAAAGTAGTAGGAGAAAAAAGCTGATTTTCTCCATTGGTAGTAACCCTAGATGCCTCAGCAACAAAGCTCAATGACCCAAACGATAGTATTGCATATTTCACTTGGGATTTTGATGATGGAGAAGTGCAAAACAACCTCTCTACCTCAGTGATCAAACATACCTACATCTACAACAATACCAAGAATACCTGAATATTTACTCCAAAGGTAACCATCACCACAAAAAAAGGACGCACGGTAACTGTTCCTCTAAACGAATCTATCATCGTTAATAAGCCACTTGTAAAACTCAATATTTCATCTCCATCTCATCCTACCCAAGAAGCAAGGATCTGAGATCAAGTCAGATTTGCTCTTGATTTCAATGGATTACCAAAAAAGATCTATCGATCCTTTGACGATGGCAATGAAGAACTCGCCTGTGATGGTAGAGAATGTATCGAAATGACTAAAGTCTTTGAAAAAGCAGGAAGTTATAATATAAAAGTCAGAATGGAATTTGATGATCAACAACAAGTAGAACAAAGCTTCCTATTCAAAGTAAGAAAATAGGGAAAAAATAAAGCACGCAGATCATAAGTCTAACGTGCTTTTTATTTTATTGAACAACAAGATCTCCTCTCGCCCTTGTTCGCCCACTAACCTGTTCGATAAAGGTAATAATTTTTTCTTCCTCTCATTGAGAATAGTGGAAGGAAATCAGCTTTTTTTCTGTTTTTATGAGTTTCTTTTCCTGCAAAGTATAACTCTTTGCATAATTGAGAACAGTAATATCCTCACATAATCCCTTTTTCAAAACTGCCATAATAAGATTTTTGAGTTTTCTTCACTCATTTGGTACAAGTATCTCAAGTTTCTGCATTTAAATTAGAATTTAAGCAATAAATTGAGCGATTTTATAATTTTTCTTTCCCTTTCTAATCAAAAGGACTCCATTGCTGGCATCTTGAGTACTAAATGAACTCGCAATATCGCTGATCTTATTTTCATTGATATAAATTGCCCCCTGAGCAATCATTTTTTTTGCTTCTCCATTAGAATCTACGATACCACATTTTACCAAAAGCTCCAAAACTCTGATCTCATTTTCATTTATTTCACAAGATCCTGTTTCTCTAGCTAAAGCTTGAATTTCCTCTCTTGAAAATTCATTGAGCATCTGCATCTTATCCTCACTTCCAAAAAGGAAATCGGTAATTTTCTCTGCCTGCTCTGCCGCCTGCTTCCCAAACAAAGTTTGAATAACATAGTTGGCAAGTTGTCTTTGACCGTATCTAGATTCAGGTTTTTCATTGTGTTTTGCAACAATTTCTTCAATCTCGGATATCTCAAGCAAAGTAAATGCTCTCAAAAATTTCTCCACATCAGCATCTGCACTATTGAGAAAATATTGATATACAAAATATGGACTATTTTTTCTCTGATCAAGCCAAATTGCATTCCCCTCAGATTTTCCAAATTTTTTCCCACTAGCATCCATCATAAGAGGAATCGTCATTACATAACTTTCTGCCTCCCCTTCTGTCTTTTTACGAAGCATTTCTGTTCAAGTCACCATATTTCCTCGCTGATCAGAACCTCAAATCTGAAGTTTTACACCCTCATTTTCATACAGATGAACAAAATCATTTCCCTGCAAAAGCATATAGCTAAACTCAGTATAACTGATTCCTGACTCAGTATTTTCAAGTCTCTTTTTTACTGACTCCTTGCTCAGCATGGTATTGAGCGTAATATATTTTCCTACTGTCCTATACCAATCAAAAACCGACAAATCTTTATAAAAGTCATAATTATTCACAACCTTAAATTGAAAATCCTTTCCCGTCAATTTTTTTAAATTTTCCAAAATCTGACCAACCTGTTCGGTAATCGCCTCTTGATTGTGTCTAAGTTGATCTAATCCAAGGAAAGCTCTTGCTTCTGATTTTCCAGTTGGATCTCAAATCATCCCCGTCGCACCTCAAATCAGCATCACAAAAGTATTTCCCCTCTTCATAAAATTTACCGCTGCCATAAAGGTCAAAAAATGTCCAAGATGAAGTGAGTCTGCCGTAGGATCATAACCACAATAAAACTTCTCTCCTCCCTGATCATACAAATCAAAAAACGCCTCATTCGTAGTCTGATAGAGCAATCCACGAGCCTCAAGTTCTTCTCTCAAATGCATTCCTTGTACCAAAAAAAATAAAAATTCTGATTAAATATATCGTTTTTCCCCTTAATTGCAAAAGAAAAACTCATTCAACCAAAGCTCAAATTTGACAAAATCATTAAAATCACTAAAATTAGCTACGAAACTTTTATATCCTCTTGTATAGAGTAATGGAAATTGAAAACAAAGATCTCTATGGTCAAATCGACCCCCAAACAGCACAACAAGGGGAAGCTCCCACAAAGGAAAAACAAAATCAAACAGAAAGCCCAGAAATAACAACTCCCAAAAAAGAAAATGAAGGAACTAACGAAGAATTGAATCAAAAAGAACAAGAAGAACAGGAAAGAAAAAAACAAGAAGAGCTCAGGAAACAAGCAGAACTTAGAAGGCAGGCTGAAAGGTATCGTAAAGCAAAAGAAATATTCCCAGCATTAGCTAAAACACCAAATCTCAATCCACAAATAATAGAAATACTTCTAAAATTTTCCGAAAATTTTATCTCTAAAGAACAAAAACAATTTTCCATAAAAGATGGTGCTCTTTTCTCTATACGAAAACTCCAAAAAAATGCAGGGAATATAGCATTTGATGAAAACAATCCACAATATAAAATAGTAAAAGAAAAAATCCAACTTTTATTCAACAAAGCCTCTCCTTCTCAAAAAATAATCTCTGCAATAAACGAAATCCAGGACATAATGAAATATGCAAATTATGAGAAAAAAAGATGAGACTTAAATGTAAGAAGAATCGCTCCAAAAATGGAAGCACTAAGCAAAATTATTGGTAAAAACAACATGGGGGAAGCTCAAAAAATCTCAGATCTATATGGAAATCTGACTTTTGAAGTCTTTCTTGATGATATTCTTTATAAGAGATTTCCAATTCCAAATACCACAAATATCACAGAACTCTACTCTACATGGGAGTATTATTATATCATAAAACTCTCAAATAAAACACCTGAACGATACAAAAGAGCGATAGAAACAACAACAGAGAATAATCAACGCTTCAAAAACCAAGCCCTAGCAAAAGTAAAAGATCCCTCAAACTTACGAGAGATAAAAATTGCAAATGAAGAATCTAATAGAAAAGCTAAGGAAGTAAACGGACTTCTTAATCGTCAGGAGCTTATGATTGCCGCGCTTAATAGTCCTAAAACAGAACAAGATCTTATTAAAATAATTCAAATCATAGGACAAGTCTATTATAATAACAAAGAAATCTCTTTAGATGGGAACCGATGACGTCAAACTCAATCTATCGTAGAAAAACTAATTGACGAATTTGAGAATAACGAAAAATTTAAAAAACATAACTGTATACAAAAACTAAAAACCCTAAAACAAAAGAAAAAGAAATATGATACTAGAAACACAAAAGCAAGATTAGACAGATATATGCAAGCATCCATATTTGATACCCAAAAAACCTCTGCATATTATAAAATCCATCCAGAAGAAAATCCTCTACTCAAAGGCACAACAAAAGGAGCACAAGAAAAAGAAAATATTAAAGATGAGAGAAATGCTACTAATAAATTAACAGGAAATACCTTTGAAGATATTAACAACGAAACAGTAGACAATATGATTCCTCACGAAGAAGAAAAAGCTGCAGCTACCGATTTTGTAAAAAGGCTCGAAAAGCAAGGTATCATTTCTATTTCAGAAAAAAAGAATAAAACCCAAGACACTGAAGACACTGAGTCACAAGAGGATCAGAATTCATTAACTTTTAAATCAATAGAAGAAGCTACAAGAATAATTCTCAACTGAGAAATTCCAACCCCGGAACTCAACTCTCTAAACGAAGCTCGAAATAAATCTCCAGAAAAGCAAAAACTATTCTATACCCAAAAAGAACTCCTTACTCAAGCTCTCCGCTTTTCTGCCTCTGAAACTGTAGTTCGTGCCTGATCAGATTTTCTAAGAAAAATGGGGATTCAACTCCAGTGAACACAAAAATTAATCACAGAAACAAGCTGAGTTTCTTATTATGAATTCACCTCAATCGAAGGGATCAAATACTATTATAGACCAGAAACAGGAAACATCTCTACTCCCAAATTAAATACCATCGATCACAAACAAAAAAGATTAAAAATCTGATCTCAAGATAGCTATCAAATCATTCATCATATCCCTAGATATGATCAACTTATAGCTCAAGCTCAATCACTTGCCTTTCTCAATACTCAAAAGCCTAACTCAAATGAGGAACTTGCGAAAATTATCAAAGATTGAATGCAATCAAATATTGACCTCAACATCTGAGAACTCGAAACTGAGAGTGTCAAAAACATCATCAATAAAGAAACTCTCAAAACAAAAATCACTCGAGATATTCAAGAAGTACTATCTTCTACCGAAACACTTAACCTTAGTCAAACCGACAATCAAAAACTCTATCAAAGTCTTCAACCTCTACTTAATACCCTCACCAATCCAAATATTGAAACTTCTGAGCTCGAAATACTTCATAAATTCACAAAAATTCTCAAAGAACAGTTCAATCTCTCACGCACCAATCAACAAAAAACCAATGCAAACCCAGAAACCATGACCTCACTCTCTCAAATCCAACTCAAAACACCACAAGAGCTCTTTGCACTGATATCCAATCACCTCGAAATCCAAAAACTCAAAGATCCTACACAAAGAAAAAGAGAGGAGAAATCTGAATTCTGAATCAGTATTTTACTTAAATTCCTAGAAAAGAACATTCCTGGGGAATCATCAGAATTTAACATTATCGATATCAAAAAACTTGAGCCACTCATCAACAACCTAACAGATCCAAATATCCTAAAAAAACCTGAATATAGTAAACTAATATCCTCTATCAAAAACCTCTATCCCAAAAAAATAGAGGACCAAAGAAAAAAATAGATGAAGAAAATGCAAATAAAATTCTCAAAGAAATAGAGAACTCTTAACTTAAAAAAAACTTTTAATATATTAGCAATCATTACATTATGGAAATCTTCAGCTGAAAAATCAAAGTACTTCCTCTATCTCACGGAGAAGGAATCATCGCTGTCCTCAATACCCAAGAAGCCGCAGCCTACGGTATCTCTGCAACAGATAAAGTCTCCCTCGTCCGCAATAAACAAGAATACGTTGTAGATGTCTCACTTTCAGATGAGATCAAACCAGGGACTATTGGTGCATCACAAGAACTCATCTCAGAATATCCTATTATGGAGTGAGATAATGTCCTCGTTTCGTTCGTTAGGAATAATCCCCTCTCTCTCCAAGCCATCAGAAAAAAGCTCCTCTGAGGAAAACTCTCCAGAGAAGAAATCAATGCTATCATCGAAGATATGCAAAATAATAAACTCTCAGATCTGCTTTTAGCCTATTATACAGCAACAAGTTTTTTCTATAGTTCAGACCCCGAAGAACTCGCCTACACTACCAAGGCAACTGCTTATACCTGAGATATGTACCGCTTTCCTGGCATTGTAGCGAGTAAATATTGTATCGGTGGAGTTTCCTGAAATGAAACTACAATGATCATCGTACCGCTCTTGGCATCACTCGGAATTACCATTCCAAAAACTTTTTCTAAATCAATTACTTCACCAGCCGCAACTGGAGAATGTGTTGAAGTTTTGATGAAATCAGAACTCACCAAACAAGAGATCATAAAGCTAATTGATCAGAATGGTTGTTGCCTTGCCCGAAATGGCAATCTCAATCTTGCACCAGCAAACGATAGAATCATCAAAGTATCTGCTCCTTTGGGTATGGAGCCATACGCAAGAATGATCTCCTCTATCATGGCAAAAAACTACGCTATGGGAATCAATCACTGCCTCATCGATATTCCAGTATGACCAACTGCAAAAGTATCTACTCAAGCTGACGCTGAGAGAATTGCTCAACATTTCAAAAATATCGGAGAGTATCTCGATATCAAGACTCAAGTTATCTTAACAAAGGCAGAACAACCAATTGGAAATGGGATTGGAGCTATTTTACAAGTGAGAGAAGCCCTTAGGGTATTACAACAGCACAAACTTCGTCCGCACGATCTAGAGCAAAAAGCTCTTGAATTAGCTGCGCATATTGTCGTTTTATGTGGACTTTGCGAAACCTATGAAGAAGCACTAGAAAAAGTCAGTCTTCAACTTACTTCTTGAGCTGCTCGAGAAAAAATGCAAGAAATAATTAGTTCTCAAGAAGGAAAAAATCCAAAAATCTGATCCGAAGAACTCGAACTCGCTCCAAACACAATGGAAATTACAGCAAAAAATTCAGGGACAATATCTGCTATCGATATGAAATATCTCAATAGTATTGCCAGAACTCTTGGAGCGCCAGGAGATCTAAGCGCCTGAGTTTATTTGCATAAAAAACTCAATGATAAAGTTAAAGCTGGAGAGGTGCTCTACACACTCTATGCACAATCTGCAAACAAACTAGCTCTTGCACAAGAACTCTTGGAAAAAAAGGATTTCCTTACTCTTGAATAATAACACAAAGTTTTATTGCTAATCATCCAAAGAGAAAAAAAGCTGACGAACTTGATCGTTCGTCTTTTTTTAATTGATTTTCCAGCTCAGATCAATACACTAGAATTCAGTTTTTTATCCTCTTTATCCATCATTATGGCCGAGCTCCGTCCAAGCGGTTTCCCCGAATATAGTCCCGCTCAACAACTTATTTTCGATCAAATAACAGAGATTATCACTCGCAATTATAAACAATTTGGTTATACCCATATTCATACTCCAGCTGTCGAAAAAAACACTACCCTCCTAGCAAAAAATGGAGAAGAAACCTGAAAACAAATCTTTGGCCTATACGGTATGAGTCAGGGTGCTTCTGATCTAAAAGATTACGGTTTACACTTTGATTTGACGGTACCTTTTGCTAGATATACTCTCGATCGAGAACACGCACTCACCTTCCCATTCAAAAGATACCAAATCCAACCTGTTTGGAGAGGAGAGAGAGCTCAAAAGGGAAGATTTAGAGAATTTTTTCAATGCGATATCGACGTCATTTGGAAAGGAGAAAAGGACTACCTCTACTATGATGCGGAAATCATTGCCACACTAGGCCAGACGCTAACCAACATTATCCAGTCCACAAACCTAAACGACAATATCACATTTCATATCAACAATAAAAAAATCGTTAAATCCTTCCTCGCAGAAATCAGTGAGAATCCAGAGCAAGCTCAAGCGATCTCAAATCTTATTGATAAATTTGACAAAATCGGAGCTGAAAAGTTTGAAAGCTCACTTATCGAAGATCTCAATATTTCAGCAGAAAACAAAGACAAAATTCTGACTTTTATCTCTTTTTGTACTCCAGAACTAGGAAAACTAAATGAGCTTAAAAATCTTAGTTCTGATGAGACTTTTCAACAAGGGATTACCGAGCTAGAAACTGTACTCTCTCTCCTTAATCACATGAAATCTGCGCTCAATCTTTCTTTCAATACAACCATTGATATGAAGATTATCAGAGGATTAGACTACTACACGGGAACTATTTTTGAAGCTACCTTTGATCAAATGCCATCACTTGGATCTATCTGCGGAGGATGAAGATATGCAAATCTCACCTGATATATCGACGCTAAAAGACAAGATTACTGCGGAGTATGAGGAAGTATCGGGATCAGTAGAATTCTCAGCAGAATTTTTGACGAAACAGAATTAAAGCAGCAAACTATTGCAGATTACCTGATCGTAAATTTTGAAAATAGTTTCCAAACCTGACTCTCTCTCATATCTCACCTCAAATCTCAAGGACACAACTTTGAATACTATCCTCACCCAGATAAGCTCGGAAAACAATTTGCCTATGCAGACAAAAAAGGAATCCCTTTTGTCATTATCTGCGGAGAGGGAGAAAAAGAGCAAGGAATCTACAAAATCAAAGATATGAAGACAGGAGAAGAATCAATACACAAGCTATAATTTTTTTACCTCTCTTATAATACACAATCAACATGACTGAAATCAAACCAGGACTCTATCAACACTACAAAGGGAAACACTGTGAGGTAATCGGCGTAGCAAAGCACAGTGAAACAGGAGAAGAGCTCGTAATCTATAAAAACTGTGAAGAATCAGAAAGCTCTGGAGAGACAATACTTCGTGCAAGACCTCTTACTCTTTTCATTGAAACTATCGAAAAAGACGGCATTGAGATCCCACGCTTTCGCCCAGTAGAAGGATAAATATTATAATTTTATCAGATCTTAAATTTATGGAAAATGAAATCTGAAAAGAGCTTCTATCTTTTAGAGACGCCAAAAATGCTCTTTTCGTAGCAAAACTCATTCCAACCATTGATCCCAAAACCATTCTTGGGACAAAGATTCCACTCTTGAGAAAATATGCAAAACAATGTTTCAAAACTAAAGATTATCAATCCTTTCTTGATCTAACTCCTCACAGCTTTTTTGAAGAAAACCTCGTACACGGCTTTCTAATAGAGCAAATCAAAGATCTAGAGCAATCACTTATTGAAACTGAAAAATACCTTCCCCTAATTGACAACCGAGCTACTTGCGATAGTTTCCTTCCAAAAATATTTAGCAAATATCCAGATATTATCTACAAAAAAGTAAAAATCTGGATCAGATCTTCGCATACCTATACTGTTAGATTCGCGATCTGAATCTTGCTGAGCAATTTTCTCGATAAAGAATTCAAACCAGAAATGCTCAATCTCGTTGCATGAATACAAAGCTCAGAATACTATGTTCAAATGATGCAAGCACGATACTTTGCTACAGCACTTGCCAAACAACCGATTCCTACATTAAACCTCATCAAAAGTCAGACTTTATCTCCCTTTGTCCAAAATAAAACTATTCAAAAAGCCAGAGAAAGTCTTAGAATCTCTGTTCAACTAAAAACTGAACTCCTAAACTACAAAATTTATCCTAACAAATAGTTCCTCATGTCTACCTATCAAGACCGTATCGATCAAAATCTCCAAGCGCTCCACTGCCCTTTCTGCTCTCCAAAAGCTGAGATCATCATTGACAAAGATGAGCATTTCCAAGTCCTTTTAGCTCGTGCTCCTTACACTCCTGATCATCTGCTAATTGTTCCAATCAGACACTTGATTTATATGCACGAGTTATCCAGTGATGAACAAACTTCTGCAATGCTTCTCATCAATAAACGAATGGATATCTTGCATCAAACCTATCCTGACATCAACCTTCTTCTCAGAGATGGTAAAGTCAACGGCAACATCGGAAAAAGCGTGGATCACCTACACTTTCACCTCATTCCATCCATCACCATCTGAGGACAAATTTCCAAGATGAGACATCGCTGCTACTTTTCCGATACTCAATACGCTAAACTTATCAAAGATTTCAGACACCAGTTCTTAAACAATGAAAAAGATAAAAAACCTGAGATCATCCACGACCACTCTTATTGAACAATTCCCTACTTGATCAATCAAGACTGAGTTGCTGAGTTTCTTCTCATTTATCAAAAAGAAGGTTTCCGAGGATTCCCAAAAGGACACCTAGAAACTGGGGAAACTCCAGAGCAAGCTGCACTCAGAGAGCTAAGAGAGGAAACCTGAATCACCGACTGCACTATCCTTACAGAGTTCCCCCCACTAACAATCTTTTACAAATTCTACGACCGCCAGCATCATCTTATCCATAAGTATGCTAGTTTCTACCTTACAAATCTTTGACCAGCGAGTAAATCTCAGCTTGCTATTGATAATTTTGAAGTCACTGAGTCGAAACGATGTACCTATGATCAAGCGCTTGAACTCCTCACGCATCAAAATTCAAAAGACATTCTCCAAACTACTGTTGAACTCCTAAGCCTCTAAAAAAAATACCGCTTCGCGTTGTTTACTTCGTAAAAATATCGCTTCGCGTTGTTTACTTCGTAAAAATATCGCTTTGCGTTGTTTACTTCGTAAAAATACCGCTTCGCGTTGTTTACTTCGTAAAAATATCGCTTCGCGTTATTTACTTCGTAAAAAATCTGACTTCTTTGAGCAAACACCATCAGAAATCAGATTTTTTCTTTTATTATAATTTAATTATTCTTGATTCATCAAAGCCTCAATCTGAGCAAAAATTTCATCAATACTCTGCATGCCATCAATCTTAACCAAAAGTCAGAGAGAATCTACATATTCAAGAGCTGGGATGGTCTCCCTTTTGTATTCAGCAATTCTCATCTCAACAGCAGCCGGATCTGCATCATCTTTACGAACAAAGAGCTCTCCTCCGCAAGCTTTGCATTTTTCTACTTCACCATCCAAAGAAAGATTATGAATTTCTCCACAGCCTTTGCACATTTTACGAGTAGAAAGTCTTCTTTTTACCTCATCTTCTGGGATTTCAAGCTGAATTACCAAAGGCTTTCTCCCCTTTTCAAGCAAAGCCTCTAAAATTCCCTTAGTTTGTCCCATTCTTCTTAGGTTTCCATCTCCCAAAAGCACCTTATCTTCAAGTGTCTCCAAAAAAACCTTAAAAAGTCCAATAATGATCTCATCTTTCACGAGCTTTCCACTATTTACAATATCTTTGAGATAAGCACCTATAGCATTATCATTACTCATCAATGCTCTCAAAATATTTCCAGTCTCAAAGTACTGCATCTTATCTCCATACTTTTTCAAAAGCTTCTGTGCTTGAGTTCCCTTTCCACAACCTTGAATTCCTGCAAAAATTACATCTCTCATAACCGTAATCAAAAAAAGGATAAAAAGTCTGACTTTCATCATCATTTTTATCTTATCAAAAAGTAATCATAAAGCAAGATCAGATTCCTAGTTTTTATGCAGACATCTCCAACTTAGCACCTTCTTAGACAAAAACTGGTTTTCCCATCGCATCTGGATTATAGTTAACATATCCGCTATCCAATAATGCTGAAAGCTGAGGATCTGCCATAATACCAGCCTCCAAACCATGTTGCATATTTTCCATCATCTTAACCTTTTCCTCAAGTTTAGATACACGAGCATCCAAATCAGGATTATTTAACCCTTTTTCACGAGCAGAAGTAAAAAGTTGTTTTTCTTGTCCAAATGTTTTAAAAAAACGCTCAGTATTTTTATAAAATCCTTCTGTTTTTGCATCAATTGGCTCATTTGCCTTTTCTCTCCTAGTTTCTACAGAGTCTACAACTGTCTTGTCTTTATTTTCTGTAGCTTGCAATTTTTCAGAAGTTTCCATAGGATAAGCAAACTCTACTGACATTCCCATCATTTTCCTAGCATAAGAAATAAAATATCTTAATTTTGAATTATCATCTTAAACGAATCCCCCTCTGTTATCAACTGATAGGCAAAGGTCTCATGCCCAATATGCAGGAAGTAATTATTATCTCCATCAGGCAAAGCATAATGATTATTCTCTCCATCAGAACTCACTTCCAAGACAAGTAGAATTGTCCTCCTCTGCGAATCTCGCCAAAAATTTACCGGAACAATACAGTCTCCATTTGGAGTTACCGTTGGGATCACATCTACGCCAATTCCCTCAAAACCAAAGTCCATACCACCTCTTTTCCCAGATTCAAAAGAAAGAAAATCTGGATTTTGGATATCGATCATCATTTTCTTGAGAATAGAAATAATCTCAGACGGAGTCAGATTTTTTTCCTCTTTTGAAAGTTTTGACTCAAAATTAATCAATCCTTCTAGACCAGTTCCTGCACCCGACTCTTGAATAAGATTCAAGATGCTTTGATCCAATACCTTTGTAGGGACATTATTCCCTAAAACTTCAGTTGTCATCGTTAGCCTTGTATTAGGAAATAAAAACTACAAATCATCAAAAACAGCCTCTAAA
>JABCPD020000032.1 GCA_013333295.2 candidate division SR1 bacterium
TCTGCTTCAAACCGTGTGCTTGTTGATGGAAGTTCTGTCCTTCAATACGAAGAAAACTCTTTGGTTTCACTTGGTTGAGATAAAAATAAATTGATTCTTAATTCTGGAATTTATTCAAGTAACCCAAAAGTTAAATATTTATGAGATACAAAATGTTCAATCAAAAATGCTGACTCAAAATATGAAGTGAAAGACTGTCCAGCTGAAACTAAATTTTATGGTAGTAGTAATGTAAATTATATTCCTGTAGCTTTGGATGGTGAGACAATTAAATTGAATGAAACTCATGCATTGATAAGAAAGGTAACGGGTATGTCTCCTGAAATGACAACAGTACATGATAAGATCCTAGAATTTACTGATACCACAAATCTTCTTGAAATCAAGGAGGTGGCTGGAGAAAAGCTTTTGTTTGTAAATGTGGCTAAGGATTGAAAAAATCAAACAAAGGTATTTAGGGCAAAGAATGATGGAATATTCTGAGCGGAAGTATTTAAATCTGTGGGAGCTTTAACAACAACAGATTCTATTACTCCTGATCTTGATCATGCGATAGTTCCATCTTGGGTAAATAAGAATCATTCAATTAAGGCCTATCATGAGATTACGAAAGATGGAAAAGTGATAGGATATACGCTTCAGACAGCTAAGCCTGATTATGGACGATTTTATGCTCCTAAAAAATATACTATTACCTTCGATAGTAATGGTGGTAGCAAAGTAGAAAGGATTACACAAGTATATGGAACTACTATAACTCCTCCTGCAAATCCTACAAGAAGTTGTTATAGGTTTAATGGATGGAGTCCTGCACTTCCATCTTCTATGCCTGCGGAAAATATTACTCTTAAGGCTCAGTGGAATCATACATGTTGAGCATCTGGAGGTTGAGGAGGTGGTGGAGGTTCATCTGCTTCCACAACTACTCCATCTACTTCAGTGGTCTCTGGGGTGTCCTCATCTGTAAATACATGAGTAAACCAGCCAGTAAAACCTAAAGTAGAAGTGCGAAATTATTCATGAGATGCTCTTCCTTCTCTTTGCTCTGCTGAGGGATCTAGCTTCTCAGAGGAACAGAATCATGCTTATCTTTGGGCGTGTGGAAAAGATATTACTACTATTAGAGCTATTTCTGGAGCAAGACTTGATCAGCCACTTACTAGAGCTGAACTTGCAAAGATGATGTCTGTATATGTGACTAAAGTGCTTGGAAAACAGCCTGTTTTGACTGGAGTTGCTCAATATCCAGATGTAGATTCAAAGATGGGAGATTTGGCTGATTATATTCAGTTGGCTTACCAGCTTCAGATTATGGGAATTCATCATGATGGAACAGCATTGTCTCATTTTGAACCAAACAAGTTTGTTACTAGAGCTGAGTTTGCAACAGTATTTTCTAGAGTATTGTATGGTGCTAAATACAATCAAGATGGAAAAGATTGGGCAAATGGTCATTTGAATGCACTGAAAGAGGCTGGAATCCTTAAGAATATTACACCAAATATGCTTGAGCTTAGAGGACGAGTTCTCTTGATGCTTCAGAGATCTACTGTTGCTAAATAGTTTATTTAAGAAAATAATTGAAAAAACTGATTTCTGTCAAAGGAGTCAGTTTTTTTTGTATTTTTTTATATGTAAGATTTTTACTATCTCTTGTTTTTTGTCTGCAAATTGCTAGATTTAGCTAAATTTTAAATGTTTATTTTTGAGGAGGATATGATGGCTTGAGATAAAAAATATGTGTTGGTTATTTCATGATGAGGTTCCAAAGGACTTTACGCGTGTGGTGTACTGAAAGCAATGGAGGAGCTCGGACTTAGAGATCAGATCGAGGCAATTTATGGCGTGAGTGCGGGGGCTCTGACAGGAGCATATTGGGCAAGTGGATGGAAGGCTGAGGATATTTTGGAGAGATTTCTTACTTCAGAACTGTTCTCGTTTAAGAATATTGCTTTGCCACCAAAGATGTCTTTGCTTAGATCTTCTGTTGTGGAGGATTTGCTAAAACAGGATATCAAGCCAACCTTTGAAGAGTTGAGTGTTCCTTTATATGTGGGGACTACCGATATTTGGAAGGCAGAGTTTAGACTTTTTTCCAAATGAGAGTTGCTTCGTCCTGTGCTGGCTAGTATGGCAATTCCTGGTATATTTCCAGCCGTTGAGTATGATGGTTCTATGTTGGTAGACGGAGGTGTTTTGTGTAATTTTCCTTTGGAGTATGCAAAAAGGGACTACCCAGAACAAGAAGTGATTGGGATATATTTAGGACAGTTTAGAAAAGATCAGCCGGTTAATAGTTTGATGGATACATTGATGCTCTCTTATATGGTTTCAATGCAAGCACATCTTCTTAAGGACTTAGATCAAGTTAATTATCTTTTTAAGAGGAAACTCAAAGTAGGTGTAATAGATACTGCAGAAGAAAAAATTAGAGATATCTTTGATCAGGGGTATGAAGATGGGTTGCAAAAATTTTGAACATTGGCCAAGTAGTCAGTTGCGTGGTGCTTTTTCATAACCTTTGTTTTGGTGAATAAGCTATTGGATTTTATTTTTTGGGTGGTATATTGTGTGTGATATAAAAAATATACAACAAATACAGGAAAAAATTTTGACTCGATATGAGCAAAATGGGAGAGATTTGCCTTGGAGGCATACACAGGATCCTTATGCCATTCATATCTCTGAGGTGATGAGTCAACAAACTCAGGTGGATCGTGTAATTCCTTATCGAAAAAAATGGATGAAGGATATTCCAGATTATCAAGCTCTTGCTAGGCTTCCTAAAAGTGAGCTCTTCGCTTATTGGTCTGGATTGGGGTTTAATAGTAGAGCGTTGAGGTTGCAGGAGTGTGCTAGAGTTGTAGTTGACTCTTTTGGGTGAGATTTACCAAGAAAAAAATCAGAATTGTTGTCTCTTCCATGAATAGGTCCCTATACGGCAGGAGCGATTTGTGCATTTGCGTATAATCAGGAGGAGGTTGTCATTGATACTAATATTAGAAGGGTTTTGATTTTTTTATTGAAGCTTGATGAAGAAACTCCTATAAAAGAGCTAGAGCATATTGCTCAGCAGATGATTCCTTATTGAAGAAGTCGTGATTGGCACAATGCATTGATGGATTATGGTGCAGTGCATTTGACAGCAAGAAAGACTAAGATTAAGTCACTTGGAAAGCAGTCAAAGTTTGAGGGATCAGATAGGCAGGTTAGAGGACGGATTCTTAAACAGTTGACAAAAGGTGAGATAAAAAGTCTGACCTTTGATTGTGTTTGTGCTGAGTTCCCTCAGAAAGATGTTGGTCAGATCGTTGCAGGAATGGGGAAAGATGGTTTAGTAACTGTTCAGGAGAAAACAATTGTAATCGAATAGTCAAGCTTCAAAAGAATCTGATTTTTATTTTTATTTTTTGTACAAATGCTTTATCTAATACCAACCCCGGTCGGTAATAAGGAGGATATTACTTTGAGAGCCTTGAGGCTCATGAGGGAATTGAAGTTTTTGATTTGTGAAGATACTAGAACTACTAGGAAGCTTTTGCTGATGTATGAGATTCCTTATGAAGATAAGCAATTTTTTTCTTTGACAAGTTTTACTGACAAAGGAAAATTGGCACACTATGTCAATTTGATAGGAGAAAATGATGTTGGGATGCTTTCAGATGCAGGGACTCCTTGACTTTCTGATCCTGGTAAGGTTTTGATACAGCTTTGTTATGAACATGGTTTGAAGTTTTCTGTATTGCCTGGTGCAAATGCTTTGGTTCCAGCGGTAGTTGGTTCTGGGTTTGATACTTCAAGTTTTGTCTATATTGGTTTCCTCCCCCAGAAAAAAGGTCGTCAAACGGCACTTAAAACAGCAATGCAAAGTCAGATTCCAACATTTTTTTATGAATCGGTTCATAGGATGGAGAGGCTGATTAAGGATCTTGAGGAACTTGGTTTTGATGGTAAGATTATGATTCTGAGAGAGTTAAGTAAGATGTTTGAGGAGGTTCAGACATTGGAGATGACACAACTTGTAGAAAAGTGGCAAAGTTGAAATTTAATACTGAAAGGGGAATTTGTCGTTGGAGTGTGTCCAAAGTAGTTTGTTTATTTTAATATTATTTTTTCTTTATATATATAAGTGTAACAAAATAGAAAAATAGACAGATAAGAATAAAAGGCTGATCCTATCTTTTGGTCAGTCTTTTTCTGTTTTTATTAAAAAAAGCAAAAATCTCTTGCAATTACTAGGAAAATAAATATAAAGTTTTCTGCTCTTTTATGAGCCAAGGTAGCTCAGTGGTAGAGCAGAGGCCTGAAAAGCCTTGTGTCGGCAGTTCGATTCTGCCTCTTGGCACCACTAAATAGTTCAAGATGATAATGGGCGTGTAGCTCAGGCGGTTAGAGCGCACCTCTGATAAGGGTGAGGTCGGTGGTTCGAGTCCACCCACGCCCACCATTCTCATCTTGTAAGTCTAGTGTTCGGGAATTAGCTCAGATGGCTAGAGCGCTTGGTTTGGGACCAAGAGGTCGCGAGTTCGAGTCCCGCATTCCCGATGTAATAGTAAGATCTGTCTATATACTTCTTATCTTTGAGTTGGTAGGGTTAGATATGGGTGGATGTGGTTTTGAAAAAAGGTTGATAGCCTAACTTAAGATGTTGGTGACTGTCAAATGATCAAAATCAGCTTTTTTTTGAAAAAAATCTCTTGCAATTGTTTTAGAGATTTGTATAGTATCGGTTATGTTTATTTTAATTTATTAAACACAATTACTATGGCTACTAAACCACACGTAAATGTTGGAACTATCGGTCACGTTGATCACGGTAAGACAACATTGACTGCTGCTCTTACAGCTGTTGCTTCAACTAAAGGGTATGCAAAATTTACAGCGTATGATCAAATCGATAACGCTCCAGAAGAAAAGGCAAGAGGTATTACTATTGCTTCAAGACATGTAGAATATGAAACTGATAACAGACATTATGCTCATATCGATTGTCCAGGTCATGCCGACTACGTAAAGAATATGATTGTTGGTGCTGCTCAAATGGATGGAGCTATCTTGCTTTGTTCTGCAGTTGATGGACCTATGCCTCAGACAAGAGAACACATTCTTTTGGCTAAGCAGGTAAATGTTCCAAAGATTGTTGTATTCTTGAACAAGTGTGATATGGTTGAAGATGCTGATATGATTGATCTTGTTGAAGAAGAAATTAGAGAGCTTTTGAAGAAAAATGGTTTTGATGAAAATGCTCCTATTATTAGAGGATCGGCTCTTAAGGCTGTTGAAAATCCAAATGATGAAGCTGCTGCAAAACCTATTTGGGAACTTTTTGAAGCGTTGGATACTTATATCCCAGTTCCTGAAAGAGATAATGATAAGCCTTTCTTGATGCCAGTTGAAGATGTATTCTCTATTAAGGGTAGAGGTACTGTAGCAACAGGAAGAATTGAAAGAGGTATTGTAAAAATGAACGATGAACTTGAACTTCTTGGTCTTGGTGCAGATCCTTTGAAGACTGTAGTTACAGGTATTGAAATGTTCCACAAAGCGTGGGAACAAGCAGAATCTGGAATGAATGTTGGACTTTTGCTTAGAGGTGTGAATAAAGAATCTATTGAAAGAGGACAGGTTCTTTGTAAGCCAGGTACTGTAAAGACTTACAAGAAGTTTGAAGCAGAGGTTTATGTATTGAAGAAGGAAGAAGGGGGAAGACACACTCCATTTATGAGTGGATATAGACCACAATTCTTTATGGGAACTACAGATATTACAGGAAATATCGAACTTGCTCCTGGTGTAGAAATGATTATGCCTGGTGATAATGCAAAGATTATTGTTGAA
>JABCPD020000033.1 GCA_013333295.2 candidate division SR1 bacterium
CGTTGATTATCGCAAGACTTTCACAGTTAGTTGTACTTTTACCAGTGGTTTATTACTTTTTCTCAGAAGTAGACTTCACAACTAATCAGGCTCCAACAGTAGCAATGGTTGCAGCATTTGCTCTTGTTATTTTCTCTGTTGTTGCAAGTTCTCTAGGACAAAATGTGGAAATGCACCTTCGTACAAAGGATCTCCTTCCTCTCAAAATCAGATTTGATTTCTCCTTTATCAAAAATCTCCTCAAAAACAATCGAAAATACGGATTCTCCTACTTCTTCAGTAGCTTTCATACCCTCTTGGTATTGATGTTCTTGGGATGGTTTTTCCCAACTTCTGAGGGATTTAAATATGCTGGAATTTGGGCTTTAGCACTCAGTTTAATAGAGATCTTGCTCATTATCCCATCATCCCTGGGAAATAGCCTACTGCACAAAATCCCAAAATATTCAATAGAAAACAAGAAAAAAAGTCTTGGAAATCTGATGCTCTTGGTGGGATTCCTCGGTCTTTGGATTGCAATGAATTTTTGACTCTTTGCATCTGATATCATTCCAATTGTTTCCTCAAAGGAATTCTTAGGAGTATGGTCTGATACTTCTCACCGATGATCTGATCAAGTCTTACCATTCTTGGGAATCGTTCTTTTTATGAGCTTTATCAAACAAGTTTACAATTACACCTTTGTTGCACTTGATCAGCAAAATAAACTCTTTAGCATCAATGGAATCGGAGTGCTTATCTGATGTATCATCTGAATCTTTTTAATCCCTCGCTATTGACTTTTTGGAGGAGTAATTACCCAGCTTTTCATCGAAGCATTCTTTACGGGAGGTGCAATCTTAATAGGAAAAATAAAAAATCTGACTCCAAAAATCAGTATCCCCCTCCTCATCAGACTTTTCTTCTGATTATTGATTAGTGGGATATTCTGAATCCTCTTACAAAAGATGCTCTCACCTTACCTAAACTTCTCAGGTATCTTTGCAAAATTACATTGAGACTTCTTGATCATTGCTAGTATAGTTAACGCTTTACTCCTTGCGCTCATCTATCATCCTATAAAGAAAGTTGCAAAAGGACTCACCCAAGAATAAGCACTTTATCTCATCCAAAAGAACAATGTTCAAAACGATTTTGAGAAACTCTGTAAATATCCTCTTCCAAAATCCAAAAATCATTAGACTTGCACTAATGACATTGGTCTTTTTCTCTATCGTGAGAATGTACTTTATCGTCTATTATTTCAATACCTTTCTCATCTATAAATACGAGAGTGGAATTCAGCTTTCTGATGCTTTTATCTATATTCTCGACAAACTCAATAATCAAGGGCTTATGATGACGATAATCCTTATCGCAATTGTAATTGTTGGATATTTATGGCTCCACCCTATTGGAGATGCCTCAATCGTTTCAGCCCTAGAAAATCCTGAACAATCAACCTTTAAATCTTTTATCAAAGGATCTGGGAAATTTTTTCCAATGCTTGAATATAGTGGACTTTCTACGCCATTTGGAATGTTTACTTTTCTTACAGCAGTGCTAAGACTTTACCTAATGGATGTTTACGATAATATTTTTGTAGATATGGTAATTGGGATACGAGGGCTTATAGTAGTTTTCTCAAGTGTTTGCCGATCCTATGCTAGAATCATTATCGCAACAGAATGAGGAGCTGTCTTTGATGCGATAAAAAAAAGCACCGTCCTTGCTATCTCAAATCTTGGACTTTCCCTAAAACTTATGGTCATAGAGGTGCTTTTACTATTAAGATTTTTGATTATCTGAGCTCTTATTGTAGGAATCCCTGTTTTAATGATTAGTATCGCAGTACGATTTGATGCTATTTCAAATCCTATCGTAGAAAACATTATCCGAACTGTTGCAATACTCCTACTTCTTTTTCTTGCCTACATCAACTGTATTGCAGAAGCCTTCTTTCTTACCTACTGGCATCAAGCATATAAAGCCATAAAATAAAAAATAACAAAATTTGAAATCAGATTTTTTAGCTCGTTTACTTTTTGAATGCGATACCTCAGAGTCCAAAACCTCACAAAAAGCTATACCGCGCGCCCAATCATTGATGATCTTTCTTTTTCCCTTGATAAAGGACAAAAGGTCGCTCTTGTAGCAAAAAATGGAGGTGGGAAGACTACTCTACTTAAGCTTATTATGAATCAACTTGACAAAACCGATGGAACCGTTGAACGAAGAAAAGGACTAAAAATCTGATATTTATCACAGGATTTTCACTGAGACCTTGAACTATCTGTTCTAGACTACCTCTTTAGTCAAGGAGATAACAGAGGACAGCTAATAAAACAATATGAAGCATCCCTCGAGAATCCCCAGTCTCTCTCTCCTGATCAGATGAACGATCTTCTTATTCAACTCGAATCACTCCAAGCTC
Organism: candidate division SR1 bacterium; assembly: GCA_013333295.2. Classification (GTDB taxonomy): domain Bacteria; phylum Patescibacteriota; class Gracilibacteria; order Absconditabacterales; family Absconditicoccaceae; genus HOT-345. Next base: position 2,414 of record JABCPD020000033.1, read on the forward strand.
GAGATTATGAATCCAAGGTACAAACAATTATCTCTCGTCTTAATCTCAACTGATTGCTCAGTCAGAAACTCAGCACCCTTTCCTGATGAGAACTCAAAAGAGTTCAACTTGCAAAAATTCTTATCGACGAACCAGAGATGCTAGTCCTTGACGAACCAACCAATCACCTCGATCTCCAAATGATTGAGTGGCTTGAAAACTTCCTCAAAACTCAGACTTCAACTCTTTTTATGATTACCCATGATAGATATTTTCTTGAATCAGTCTGCAACCATATTCGAGAGCTTGACCGTGTAAAACTCTATCAATATCCCGTAAATTATTCTTATTTCCTTGAAAAACAAGCTGAAAGAAAAGAAAACGAAGGTATAGAAATGGAAAAGATGAGACAGCTCCTCAAAAGAGAACTCGCCCGAATCCGTAAAGCACCGAGAGCCAGAGCTACCAAACAACACTATAGAGAAAAGGAATTTTATAAACTCGAAGCAACCTACGATTCTCGTAAAGATCTTATAAGATCTGAAGCTTGAAGTCTCGATATTCCTCTTCAAGAAAGAAGACTCGGAACTAAAATCCTAAAAGTCAAAAATCTACAAAAACAATTCTGATCAAAATCCATCGTTAATCACTTCACCTACGATTTTAAACACGGTGAAAGAATAGGAATCATCTGAAAAAATTGAACTGGGAAATCGACTTTTATCAATATGCTCCTAGGACTCGAACCAAACGACAAAGGAGTTATTGAAACCGGAAAAACCGTAGTTTTTGGATACTATCAGCAAACTCAAATCTCTTTTCCAGAAAATAAAAGAGTTATTGATATCATTAAAGACATCAGCGAATACCTCATCTTAGGAAACGGAGAAAAACTCTCAGCATCACATCTCCTCGAAAAATTTCTTTTCCCGATGCAGCAGCAATTCACCTTTGCAAATAGTCTCTCTTGATGAGAAAAAAGGAGACTCTACCTCCTTACCGTTCTGATGAAAAATCCAAACTTTCTCGTCCTAGATGAACCTACAAACGACCTTGATCTCCTCACCTTAAGAGTCCTTGAAGATTTCCTACTACAATTTAAAGGTTGTCTGCTTATTGTTTCTCATGATCGCTCATTTATGGATCGTTTGGTAGATCATCTCTTCGTCTTTGAATGAGAAGGAGTGATCAACGACTTCCGAGGAACCTATTCAGAATGGAAAAACGATCAAGATACCAAAAAAACAGAAAAAAAACCTGAATCTATTCAAGAGCACAATCTAGATCAGGCTTCTCATAGCTTAATAGAAAAACCAAAAAAACTCTCCTATCAAGAAGAAAGAGAACTTGAAAAACTTATCAAAGATCTCGAACTTCTCGAAGAAGAAAAAGAGCAAATCAACCGCATTTTTGACAATAAAGATCTCCCTTATGATGAAATTGCATTACTGTCCGAGCATCTCGGAAACATCATCAAACAAATCGAACAAAAAGAAAGTAGACGATTTGAGCTCTTAGAAAAACAACAATAAAATCAAACTCCTCTATAATACCTACAATAAAAACTTCAATATCAGATTTTTATTCTCTATTACACCAATCATGATCATTACTCTTGGATGAAAAGCCTGAAGTGGAAAAGGAACCGTTTCCAAATTACTTGCCGAAAAACTAGGATATACCATTATCTCAATTGGCTCTCTCAAAAGACAGCTTGCTGAAGAAATGGGACTTTCGATCTCAGAATTTAATGCATTAGGAGAAAAACCTGAAAATCAGCACGAATTTGACCTCAAATACGAAGAATATCAAAAAAATCTCCCACTAGAGAGTAAAGTAATTCTCGAAAGTAGATTATGATTCCTTTGTCAGCCTCATGCATTCAAAGTTTTCCTTGATATCGAAGATGAAGTGGCTTCGCAGAGAATCTTAGGAGATAACAGAACAACAGATACCTTCAGTAACCACCAACATGCACTTGAAATCACTAGAGCAAGAAATCATAATGATCAAGCCAGATATCTTAAGCTCTACAATATAGATCTTCGAGATACCTCACATTACGACTGCATTATTGATACCTCTTATCTGACACCTGAAGAGGTGGTAAACAAAATATTAGAACATTTTGAGCAGCACAATAAATAGAGACCTCCGCTTGAGTCTCTTTTTTTAAAAAATATAAAATCTGAATTATTGTCTGTTTATTCTTCAGTCATAGATTTTATTCCAAAAAAATCTTGTAAAAGAAAACAGGATAACTATACTAAAATTGTTTTATATATACCTAGATAAATATGACACATAAAAAAGTAATTATTGTAGGTTCTGGACCTGCAGGACATACTGCAGCTATTTATGCAGGGAAAGCCCTATTAGAACCACTAATGTTTGAAGGATTTATGGCAGGAGGAATCGCCGCTGGAGGACAACTCACAACTACAACCGTAATTGAAAATTTCCCTGGATTCCCAACAGGAATTGATGGTTCTGAACTCATGATGCACATGAGACAACAATCACTCAATTCTGGAACACAAATCCAGACACTTACTGTAGATTCAGTAGACTTGAGTAGTAAACCGTTCAAAGTGAATGTCGGAAATGAAACCTATACTGCAGACACACTCATCATCGCAACAGGAGCAACAGCCAAGAGAATGGGAATCAAAGGTGAAGCCGAATTTTGGCAAAAAGGAATCTCTGCTTGTGCAATTTGTGATGGAGGACTCCCAATCTTTAGAAATAAAAAAATCGTAGTAATCTGAGGAGGAGATGCAGCTATGGAAGAAGCGATTCACCTCACCCACTTTGCCAGTGAAGTAGTAGTTCTGGTAAGAAGAGATGCACTTAGAGCTTCAAAAGCTATGCAAGAAAGAGCTCTCAATAACCCTAAAATCACCTTTATGCGAAATACTGAGGCTGAAGAAGCTCACGGAGATAAGTTACTAACTGGAGTATCAGTAATCAATAATAAAACAGGAGAAAAAAGCCTGATTGAATGTTCTGGTCTTTTCTATGCTATCGGACATCAACCAAATACTTCATTCCTCAATGGACAACTTGAACTTGACGAAGCTGGATACATCAAAACTCAACCTGGAACTACTCAAACAAGTGTTGCTTGAGTATTCGCTGCTGGAGACGTACAAGACAAAAAGTATAGACAAGCTATTACCTCTGCAGGAAGTGGATGTATGGCTGCTCTCGAAGCCGAAAAATATCTTCAGGAACTCAACTAAAAAAAGAAAATACTCTGACTTCAATCGCAGAGTATTTTTTTATTTATAAATATTTATAACCTAATTTCCCTCAACTAAAGCGAGAAAAACCTGCTTCCCACTGATATTCCACCTTACCATAGGGAGCAAAAATCCTCCCTTCTCTTGATAAACTAATTCTCCCCTATTTAAATTTTGCATATGAGAAGCTATATCATTCTCATAAAGTCAGATTTTTGAAGCATTTTGGAGCAAAGTCTCAATACCTACTACAGGATATTTACTCACCTCCCAAGACTCAAAACTATAGTTATCAATTGATAGTATCTGCTCCGATCTAAGATGATATTGAATCTGGACTCCTAACATCCTTCCTTGCTCATCATAGATCAACTTTTCATTAAAAATCCTAGGAATAAATGCAGATATAACCTCTCAAGTTATCGGACTATCAATATTAATCTGCCCATAATGCTCAAAAGATAACCCTAAATTCTGAAGTTGACTCTTAATATTCTTTTTTATTGCTTTTTCAGAAGTAGCAAAGCTATCTTTTGCTGATAAACGAGTTCCATTCTCATAACTCATCGATAGTTTTCTCAACTCTAAGTCAAGGGATACTTGCATCGATCAAGATCCAAAAGTCAGACTTTTAAGCTTTTTTTCAGCAAATTTATCTCGTCTTAATGCAGGAAGATCAAGAATCTTCATAAGCGTTGACAAAGATTCGATAGACTGATCAACTCTTTTGGCAACAGACAGCGTTTTAGGTAAACTTGGGAAGTTCTCCTTTTTAATGAGAAAGTATTCCCCAAAATCTCCTGTTCACAATAGATGATTTTCCTCCCTGATTGTACTTGCCTTATTTGTTCAAGAAAAAGATCAAAAAGCCTGATCTCCTGTCATTGAAAAAATCTTCGGATTGGAGAAAAATCTTGGAATCTTATTGATCGTCAAAAAACCAAGAAGAAAGGCAAAAATCCCAATTCCTCAAACCACACACGCTCCAAACAAATAATACTTAAAATGATGCACATAATAAGCAAAAAACCTCGAATCGTGAGCCTTTTTATTCTTCAACTCTGCTTCTAGATTAAGCTTAAGCTGATCATTAAGGGTTTCATGATCAACTACGGTATCAAACTGTCACCAAACAGCTTCAGTCTGCATCTCTACAAGCTTAAAAAAATCAGATTCATCATAAGACTTTAAGTTTCATTCTTGAGTCCAATAATTGAGCAAGTTATTCATCGTCAACATATACAAAATTTTAGTTAAGTTCTGATTTCCTTGCGTTTTTTTCCAAAAATAGTCCCAAACTGGCTTTTTCACTGCATCAAATAAATCTCAAAATACAGAATACTTTCCTCTTGCGAACTCCTGGATTTTGGTTTTTAGATTTTTTACCATGATCATAATTCAAGATTAAATCTTAAAGGAAAATCTCTCTTGGTTTTGCTCAGTCCTGCGGTCAAACAACTCATCTTTCTTCAAGAGCATCCATAATTCTCGCTGCTCTTCCAAAACCAATATTAAGCTTTCTCTGAAGCATCGTTGCAGAAGCCTTTCTCGTCTCTGAAATAACCGCAATCGCTTGATTGATCAATTCATCATCAGAACCTCCTTCACCTACTGAGAAACCTCACTTACTTGATTCAACTTTCGCCTCCAATGCAGCTACAATCTCTGGATGATAAATATCCTCTTCAGTCAGATTTTGCATATATTTATTCTTAAGCTGTCCCACTACTCTTTCGATCTCCTCTGTAGAAACAAAAGGAGCCTGAATTCTGATTGGAAATTTTGTACTTGGATCCATATAGAGCATATCTCCCTTTCCTACGAGATCTTCCGCTCCTTTACGACCCAAAATCGTTCTACTATCAATTTCACTTACCACTCCAAAAGCAATTCTCGTTGGAATATTCGCCTTAATCATACCCGTAATAACATTTACTGAAGGTCTCTGAGTAGCCAAGATTAAGTGAATTCCAATCGCTCTTGCCTTCGCTGCAAGACGATTAATACAGTTTTCAACTTCCTTTTTATTCGCTGCACTCGAAATCATCATATCCGCCATTTCATCAATGATAATTACGATACGATACATTTTTTCTTTAGATTCAGCGAGCATTTTCTCATTATATTCATCCAGATTTTTTACTCTTTCTTCTTTCAAAATGGTATATCTTCTTTCCATCTCTTCTACTGCCCACTGCAAAAGCTTGATTGCCTTTCCACTTTCAAATACAATCGGCGCCAAAAGATAAGGCAAACCTGAATACATCTCTAGTTCAACCTGTTTAGGATCAACCATCAAAAACTTAAGTTCTGCTGGTGTATTCTGAAACATCAATGAAAGAATAAAATCATTTACTCCAACAGACTTTCCACTTCCTGTCGCACCTGCAATCAACAAATGAGGCATTGTTTCCAATGGTCTAATCTGCACCTTTCCATCAATTCCTTTTCACAAAGAAAGTGAAGTCTGATTTTTTTTCATCTTTTCTCCAAATTCCTGAGTCGAAAGAATATCTCAAAGCCTTACCATATTTGGCTGAGGATTTGGAATCTGAATACCGATCATATCCGTTCCCTCAATCGGAGCAAGGATGCTTAATGACTTAGACTTCAAAGCAAGTTTGATATCATTTTGCAAATTTTCAATAGCTGAAATCTTGATTCACTCTTCTGGCTTAATCTTAATCTGCACAATAGACGGTCAAATATCAAATCCCTCAATAGTAATAGGCACTCAAAATTCTGCCAACTTAATTTGTAAATCTTTTGCCTTTTCTACCAAAAATTCTTCATCAATTCTCGTATCTTTTCCCAGATTTGATTCCAATGCAGAATATTGAAAAGTCGGTTTATCGCCTGAATATTGAATGACTGGTTTTGGCTTTTTTTCTTCAATTTTCTGTTCTACTTTAGCCTTAAACATATCTTTAAATAAAGATCCTGACGCTCCAGATCCCGTTTTTGTCTTTTCTACAATTTTCCCTGTAGCCTGAGAAACCTTCTCCATAATTGAATCTGTAGAAATATCTGGACGAGAAATCGTAATCGTAGGTCTAGCATTCTCCTTTAAGTCAGACTTTTCTTCTTTCTTTGCTGGTTTTTCTGACTGCTCAATAGTAATTCTTGGCAACTTTGGAAGACGAACATTGAGTACATAAAGCAAATATAAGATCGCTCCTACAAGTAAAACTCCTACAATCCACTTTATTGCTAGGATATAGCTTCCTGTCTCATTTTTGAGTCCTCTTTCTAAGAGCCAAAGCAATGGCCAAGAAAAATATCCCCCATTTGCTGGATAATTGATGGCTTCTTGAACACTCCAAAAACGGATATTCAACTCTGCAGAAATAAGCATTAACAAAAGTCAGTAATATTTAATCAAAAACTTCGCCAAATGCCCCTTAACAAGTACCAAAATCCCCATTAAAATTGCCAGAGCAAAAAAGAATAAAAGTCAGATTTCCCCAAAGGCAATTCCACTATATTTGGTAAAGAAATTAAATACTGGAGAGCCTTCTGCCATCACTCTAGAAAAAAAGTACAGTACTCCGAGTACAATCATTGCCCCTCAAATATGATTTTTATTGAGGCTAAATCCTCTACTTGCAGATCTTCTTGCTTTTCTTCTCGCCAAAACCTAGACAATAATCAAATAAAACACTCAAAAGAAGCCATAAATCAGACTTCTTTTTTTTGAAATTTATAGTTTAAAACTACAATGCTACATTGTGATACAAATGATCGACATCTTCATCTTCATTGATCGCATCCACAATCTTCTCAAAAATTTCCAAATCCTCTCCAGACAAACTTACGTGATTATCCGCAATGTAGTGAATATCTGCTTCTGCAATATGGTATCAAAGTTCTGAAATCTGACTTCTCACAGTAATAAAATCAGACTTACTAGTTGTTACCTCAGCTACACCATCTTCAATACTCAAATCTTCAATTGCCAATTCCATCAACTGAAGTTCCAATTCCTCTGGATTGAAAGGAGTAATTTTTTCAAGCTGCCTTCCTTTATCCTCAACAATTTCCAATATTCCATCTATAACAATCACTCCCTGCTCTTTAAACTGCCAAGCAACTGCACCAATTTCAGCCATAGATCCTCCCGCCTTTTGTAGTGCAGTTCTTACCGTTTGTGAAGTTCTATTCGTATTAGAAGTAATTGTTTTGATCAAAAGTGCAGAACCATTTGGCCCATATCCTTCATAGACTACTTCTTTCATTTCTTCTCCTTCGAGCTGTCCAGACCCCTTGAGAATTGCTCTTTCAATTACATCTTTTGGCAATCCATGATACCTTGCTTTTTCCAAAACCATTTCCAAACTTGGATTCATCTTTGGATCTGCACCGTTTTTTGCAGCAATTTGAATCTTTTTACCAATAATACTATAAATTCTTGATTTTGCAGCATCTCATGAGGCTTTTTTTGCTGCAATACTATGCCATCTTCCCATTATCTTGATATAAAAAATAAAAAACCTAATTAAATATACAGATTTTCCCTCCAATTTCTAGCAAAAATCACTTTTTTTACCAAATACAAATTCCTTGAAAAAACCAGTAATATTGATAATATCACAGTACTTTACCCACCACAAAAGTGTAAAAAAAATGAAAAAAATCTGATTTTTCCTTTTGTTTCTCCCTCTTGTGCAGGCGTGTACTCAGTCTCATCCCACCAATATCGAGGCTACAAAATCTGCTTCTCCTCTCGTCTCTGGAGACCTTATGTCAAAGCCCTTGCGAAATGATAATCCCAACATCCCAAACTGCGAACCTCTCGATCTTAAGCCAATAAAACCTGAGGAAATCATCAAGATCGATGATGTAGTAGAGAATTGTACTTATGAGACTGGGCATATTGTTTATAATAAAAACTTATGATCAAGCGAAACACTTTTTATGAAAATAAAAATTTGGAAAAATTTTATCACTCAGCAAGATCCAAAGACTTATGACGAAGATACAATTTGTGAATACCAAGAAAAATTTTACAATAAAATAGATGTTTATGATACTCCATCTGGTAGCAAAGATACTAACAAATCTGCATTCTTACAATTTTTATCAAAATATAAAATTCAAGAAAAGGATTTGGTTGAATATACCTCTGAATTAAATAGCATTATGCCAGACAATAATCAAAATCATTATGGCTGTAAAGAAAAAATTATTTGTAAGAAATTAATCCCCAAAACTTATGGGGAAAAATGAGATCATTATTTTTTGTTTAATTATCCAAATCCTGAAAATAATGCAAAGACAGTTATTCTTGACGATAAACAATATTCAATAGGAGATTTTAATTACTTTTCTCCATCTCTACTATTTATCAAACAATGACCACGAACTCCTTGAGAATTTAAAAAAAATAAGCTTATCGTTAGAAGATACATCAATGGACAACTACGAGATCCAAACAGAAGTAGCTATCAAGAAAAAGAAACTATCTGAACTTTTCAACTTCAAACTTGCGAAATTCCTTTATAAAAAAGAGCTCCCTAGGGAATACCTAGAGAGCTTTTTTATTGATTTAAATCAACACAAAAAAATCCCTCAGCATATACTGAAGGATTCTTTTTCTCTCAAATAGAGTTTCGGTTTAAGCCGCCATTGAAAATACCTGTGAAACACCACTCTTAATATGGAGTTTATGAGATTTCATTCTGGTATCCAATCTATTGGTACTATCAAAAGTCTCTCTCAAACTCTCTTGAGTATCTCAAATCAGACTATCAAATTCAGCTTCCTGACCTTCTAACCAGCCTTTCATTTGAAGATTTTTTCTCATTTTAGAGTTAGATGCATTCACTTTTCTAGCTTCATCTTTCTCCAATCCATCTGCTACAAGAACATAGTTTTTTACTGGAGTGCATTCGTATTTATTGTTCATCTTTTTTAATAATAAGAGATTAAAGAGCCTATCTTACTAATCAGGCAAAAAAGTTTTGAAATCTGAATCTTGATCTCGTTCAAATGAAAAATTCAGACTTTTTTTATTTTTTCTAGAGTCTAAGCGAGTTATATCAAAGAATACTTCTACAAACTAGATAGTATCCAAGATATCTTTGATAAGTGAAATCAAAACTCACTTTTTCTCTTCTCTGAGTGCTACATATTGATTATTAGTTCCCGAAATTACGGGGACAGGAGTTGGGATAGTAGTTTCTGACTGTTTTGTAGACATAAATCAAAATGCCTGTACAAGCAGATCTGCTAACTCTCCTCTAGTAATCGGTTGGGAGGTGACTCCAGCATCCAGGTTGAGTAACTTAACTCTAGCAGCTTGGGAAATGAGAGTATAAGCTTCTCACTTAGTAAGCATAGCATGAGGTACAAACACATATCCTGTAGATTGAGGACGAAGTAGAAAATCTCAAATCTCATTTGCAAGCAAATATTCCAAATGGGGAGCATAGGGCGCAAAATAGGTTGTATCATTAATTGAAGATAAATGAGTAAAATTTTTGACAACGAGTCATTTAGACTGAGAAACAGCTAAACTATTGGCAATCATAATGATTCCATCTTCACGAAGGGCCATTGCATCTGGATAGAAATTACCGTTTTTACCAGCTACTACCCCGAGCTGAGCAAGACGCATAATAGAGTCCTGATGCCTGTGATTACCAATATCGTTAAAGATCTTATTAACGATACTTTTTTCCAATTGGAAAATTGCTACCAACATTTGAGCCATCTGGGACTTGGTTAAAGTTTCACCAGAAAAAGAAATCTGATTTTTGATCTCTTTTGATCCAAAGGCTGGACTGAGATTGAGGGTATTGTTAATGATCTGCAATGCTTGTTTAGGAGAAATTGGCTTTTCAAGTCATATTTCACCCAATCATTCAAGCAATCCTAGTGCATGTGCGGTATTAAGCTTTTTCAATAAAAGAGAATCTTGAATGTTCGTTACAAAATAAGAGATATTGACATATCCATTTTGATCATCGCTGCGATATCCAAGTTTATATCTGTATAAATCCAGCAAAACTCTAATAAAATCAGCACAACGAACATAATTATGAGGATAAAATTTTCCTCCGTTCCCTCCTTTTAGCAAACCAATACTCGCCAAGATTTCGATGCTTTCCCTATTTGGATCCTGAGCAATATCAGAAAAAGTAGGTAAAGACTGACTTTCAGATGTCGATAAAATATTGTACACAAGTGGGGCTACTGACTGTTGATCAGATTTTTGTACTTGTTCATTCTGAGGCAAAATAGATGCAGAATTTTGCAAAGCAGGCTTTGCTTCAGGCATTCCCTTTTGCATAAATGATACCAAATACTCCCAAACTCATTGTGCCATTCCAGCGACATTAGTTTCGATCTCTTGTTGAAAACTAGGAGTTTGTGAGGCCTGTGGGAAAACAAGCTGAGCTGCAGCAACTTCATAAGTCATCAGCGAACTCATCGTATATCCAAACATTACCATCACGGCTAAAACCTTCCACCCTGATCTGATTGAGATCTTTGGTGATTTTTGCATGTCTTATCTATTAAGAATAAAAGATTTTGTGTAGGAACCTTTTTATTCATTATCAAGACATTTTACCAAGAGAGTTTACGCTTTCCCAAGATAAACACCATAAGAGAATCTTCATCACTCCTCTACCTCCAAAAAGACAAAAGAAGTCTGATTTATTCATCTCGTTTTACCCCGACTATCACTGAAAAGTTATGCAAACTCCTCTCAGTAGGTTTTATATCAACAAAGCTTTTTACACTTCATTGACAACAATATTATATATACTTTTTGAAATATGTCAAATATTGAAGACTTTTTTATATAATAAAATTTTATCAGTCCAAAACTTACAAATAAAAAAAAGATTAAATATTTTTCTCTAAAAAAACAAAAAAAATTACAAATAAAAAAAACCTCGAGTTGTCCTCAAGGCATTTTTTTATCTTAAACGGATCGTCATATTAAGCCAATCTCCAAAACTACGATAAAAAATCTTCCAAGAACTAAATACTGGATACCTTTCCCCATCAAGTACCTTTTCCATATTGCGATAAAAAGTATTTGAATCCGTTCTTCGAGTAGAAGAGTTTCTGAGCCTCGGATAGTCATCTTCTAGTTTTCTGATTACTTCTGGCCAAATCGCATACACCGCTCTAAGTTTTCTCCACTCATTAGCAGTATATTCGGTATAGTCTTGATGGTATCTATTAGATACACTTCCACTAGAACGGTCATTATTTACATAGAATGTCTGCCAAGCAGAGGCATCAGCTCACTTAATTTTTGCTACTACCTTAAACTCTCCACTCTCATAAAAACGCAAAATTCCATTCAGATTTTTTTCACCTCTTTCATAAGAAGAAAATAAAAATTCTGACCTATCCAAACGATATTTCCCAGAAGATGCACTTCTCCATGCTCCATTTCTCCATTCTTGAACTTCAAGACGCACAACTCCATCAAAATACTCCGTATCTAATCAAGTATTTCTAACTCTAAGCGTAAAATCCGCATACTCATCTCTATCCAAACGAGAACTAGCTACATTGATAAATTCAGGCTGAAAGTTAGCATACTGCAAGGTATAGCCACCATTTCCTGAGTTTCAGAAATTAAAAGTATTGATCAAAACAAAGTAACGATCAGACAAATTGCCAGTGAGTTCAAACCTCTGATGGCCTCAATCATAGCGAAAATCACCACGACACTGATCCAGTTTTACAGTACTGGCATTAGCAAGTTCAAGAGTACAAGTCATATCTGTCAAATCTCCTCTCAAATCACTTGTTTCTGCACGATAAAAGCCCTCTGCCGTCTTGCGAACATCCCAGCAAAAGCTTTTCCCATCTCAAAAATCTATCTTTTGACAGTCAGCAGATGCTCTATCTCAGAGGATAAAAGCAAAAGAACACAATAAAAATAGAGACAAAATTCAGATTTTTTTCTTCATTTCTTTATTCTTTCAAAGTAAAATCATCACTCAATAAGGAAAATTTAAATATTTTAGAGACCAAAACAAGCATAATCTCGCAATTTTTGCTATCCAAAAGTATGCATTACCCTCTCCCATTATCCTAAACTCCCATAAACGTATATAAATCTGTTTTTGTTTTTTTGTCAAGCGATTTTCGACTAGTAGAAATCAATCCTCTTGCAATCCTCATAAAAATATTTAAGCTAAAGTCAATTTTACCTCCTAAAAATAGCTGATGAAGCTGATAAACTTCTCAAAACTCGAGCTCACTCCTCAAGTCTTGATTCAAGGAGCAATCTTGCTTTTTTTGATAGGGAACTTGATTATTATGCTCTGAGTTATGAATAAAGTTGATCACCTCATAGAGCGAAATATACTAGGAAACTGAGGAGAACAAAACTTCTCTCGCCTTGAAAAGCTCTATCAGAAAGCAGAATATCAAGCATATTTTAGTGGTGAAATTACCCAATTAGAAGAAAAGATCTCTCAATTTTGATCAAAAAACTAAGTCGTTTTTTAGAAGAAATAAGAAATCTGACTTCTAAACTTCTTTTATCTTTAATTCTTCATTTTATGAAACACGAAATGACTCAAGAAAATGCAACTTGCTGTTCAAAATCAGCTTGCAAATGTCCTATCACTGGACTTCCAATCCACAAAGTAATTTTCGGTGCTATAATGCTCACTCTTTTTGGATTGACTGCATGGAACACTGTTAAAATCAACAAGATTTTCTCTGCACAAGTAGCGCTATATGGAAATGAGGCGAACATGAATGAATATTTAAAAATCACTCAAACAACTGGTTTCATGAACAATGTAAAGCAAGAACTTGATGTATTAAAAGCTAAAGTTGGACTCTCTACAGAAGCAAACTCTGAAGAGACTGACACTACAGAAACTACAACAGAAGAAACAGGAGATACAAAAACTGTTCAAAGCACAGAAGTGGTAAATACTAATGTAGCAAATGGTGATGCTAAATGGGCTGCTAATGGTCAAGAAGCATTTACTTACTTCGGGCTTCAGGGAACTCCAGGAAATGTGGTACTCAATACTAAAACAGGAAACTATAAAGCAATCGGAGGTGCCTACCCTAAAGATGTATTTGAAAAAGCAGTTGCTACAATCAAAGCTGGCGAAGCTCAATCTGACGAAGCTGGACAAGCTGGAACTCTTACACAAGAGCAAATCGCTGCTTTGCTAAAAGGAGTTCACTACTACAAGAACGAAGGAGCTGAAATTGTAATCGTAGAATACTCAGACCTCCTCTGCCCTTACTGCCAAAGACACTTTGACAACAAAACTATTGAAAGTATCGTAGATGCTGATGCTACTGTAGCCTTGGTATTCAAAAACAACCCTATCGCTCAACTTCACCCAACAGCACCTATCGGAGCTAAAGGAGCTGAATGTGCAGGTCAACTTGGAGGAAGCAAAGCCTTCTACAACTTTATTGCTAAAGGATTCACTTACTCAACATTCAACAATGATAATGTAACAGAAATCGCTACATCTATCGGACTTGACAAAGCTCAATTTGTTGCTTGTCTCAATAAGTAATCCAACATAAGAAATAAAAAGTCATAATTCAATAAAAACAAACAAAACTGACTCAAAACCTGATGCGATCACTTCAATTCAGGTTTTTTCTATTTTTTCAAAAAATATTTTTAGAGAAAATGCCCTAGAGAGTTCTCTAGGACACTTTCAGAGAGACTGAGATTAGAGTCCTCGCTTTTCCTTCCAGATCAAGAAGAGACGAGAAGCCAAAGAGATTTCCAGCATAGGAGTAGCACAGAGCTTCAAAAAGACCGCAGGTGGCAGACCAACAATCTCTGGATGTGACTGATCCGTCCCCAACAAGATATAATCAATACAAGTTTGATATATCTCTTTATAGTCCTTATCAGACTTTCGAACATTATCAAAGGCCCGCGACCAAGCCGCCTTACGATAAATAGGAAGGTACTCTATTGGGAAGCCTGAATAGTATTTTTTCAGAAGTTTTTTTGAATAAGGATCCAAGATACCAACTAAGGTTTCAAGAACCCCTAAAGCTTGAACTACAGAACGAGGCTCACTAATCGTAGAAGAAAAATTTTCCTGAAAATCTTCTACCATAGCAGAAGTCAAATCTGAAAGCTCTGAAAGACGAGACTCAGGTACACTGTAAAACAATACAGCTTGTAAATACTCAAATCTAGCACTAAGAGTTGTACTCCTGCGAACTCTCCTTGGAATAGGAAGACATTCCATAAAAATTAAGATTATTTGTTTTCTTGCAATATTGCAAACAAGACTATAACCTTTTTAAAAGGAAAGTCAAGTATTTTTTCTTCTTGCATTTTCAACTATATTTCATATAAAAAGGGCGTTTTATATTAGGGATTTATCATGAACGAAAAAAATACTCAATCACCAAAAATCATATTCTCAAAAAAATATCAACGAATTGTATATGGAATTCTCTTTATCCTAGTTATGACTGCAGGACTCAACTTTATCCAAAATAGTTCAAAAATCTGACTCATTTCTGGATCAACAGGAGCAATAGAAATCATCAAAAATACTGAAGAAGTTCCTCTCAATGAGTGGCTTACCAACTACACTAATAATAACTACAAAAAAATCGAACTAATAAATGAAACCGACCTAAAAGGTTATCTCTTTTTGAGCTGAGAAAAAGAAAATTTCTTTGGAAAAGAACATGAAATCCAATATTTTCAGGTTAACAAAACTACAAAATCAGCCTTAACTTCTCTTTCCGACCTCGGAATTAGCCTCACAGGAGAAAATACCGTTGCAATCAGTTATAAAACGGAAAGCATTTGGATGAAGCTCTTGGGTAATGTCGCTTTCCTTATTTGATTTTTGCTAATCCTAGTATTTGGAATGAGATTCGTTTTGCCAAAATGACCAAACAATATGCTAGGTATCAAAATCGGCAAAGAAAACAAACAAAATGAATCTGACACAAAATTCAGCGATATCGCTGGGATGGAAGAGGTAAAAAACGAACTCATCGAAATTGTAGATTTCTTGAAAGATCCTGAAAAATACCTTAGAATCTGAGCAAGACCTCCAAAAGGAGTACTCCTCTACGGGGTTCCTGGAGGTGGGAAAACTCTCCTAGCAAGAGCTGTTGCTGGTGAAGCTGGAGTTGCCTTCTTCTCTGCTTCAGGATCTGAATTTATGGAAATGCTTGTAGGTATGGGAGCAAGCAAAGTAAGAAAACTTTTTGAACAAGCCAAATCAGCAGGAAAAGCGATTATCTTTATTGATGAAATTGACGCTATTGGAAAAAGAAGAGGTTCAGGATATACCTGAGGACATCAAGAACAAGAACAAACACTCAACCAAATCCTGACTGAAATGGATGGATTTGACAAAAATACCAATATCATCGTAATCGCAGCTACCAATAGACCAGATACCCTTGATCCTGCACTCCTAAGAGCGGGAAGGTTTGACAGAAAAGTAATGGTTACTGCTCCAACCTTCGAAGAAAGAATGGCAATCTTTAACTACTATCTCAGAAAAAAAACCATCGCTGGAGATGTTAGTCTAGAATCTTTAGCAAAAAGAACGAGCGGACTTGTGGGAGCAGATATTGAAAATATTGTAAATGAAGCAACACTTCAAGTAGCAAAAAACAATAGAGAAATCATAGAAAAAGACGACTTTGAATACGCTCTAGAAAAAGTAGTAATGTGACCTGAAAAGAAAGTTAAAGGCATCAAAGAACAGGAGAAAAAAATCATTGCATATCACGAACTTGGGCATGCAGTTACCTGACACCTTCTCACTCACACTGATCCTATTGAAAAGATTTCAATTGTCAGAAGAGGTCAAGCCTTGGGGCTCACTCGAACAACTCCTGAAGAAGACAGAAATCTCTATTCAAAAGCAAAATTTCTCGATGAATTGGTAAGCTTACTAGGAGGAAGAGCTGCTGAAGAAATCTTTGTAGGAAAAGAGTTTATTACTACTGGAGCTTCTAATGATTTCGAAAGAGCTACCAATATCGTCAAAAATATGATCCTAAAATATGGTATGGATGAAGAAATCGGAACAGTCAACTACCTCAATGATCATGAAGAAAACGAATTTGTTCGCCCATATAGCGAAAAAATGGCAGAACTACTTGACCAAAAAATCAAAAACTATCTAGATACCGCATATACAAAAAGTAAAAAAATTCTGACCGAAAACAAGGATCTCATTGAAAAAATGTGTACAATCCTTTTACAAAAAGAATATCTCTCAAGTGAAGAATTTGAAAAAATGATGAAGGGAGAAGACCTCTCTGAATAAAACCAATAATTATTAAAATATTTTATCCTCAAATATCCTTATGGAAGCCTTGTATGTACTTGATTTCTTTATGAACAAAAATTTCAAAATTTCAGATTGTCCAGAAGAAATAAGAAAAAACCTTAAACACTGAGATAAAATCATCTATCGTTGTGAAGATAAAGGAAATATGAAAGATTCAGTAGGGATTGTAGTTTGATATCCACTCCCTATTGAAAGAAGTGCTGAATTTGTAAGTGCAATGAGCCTCGAAGAACAACAAAAATTCTGCGAGGATCAACAAATTGCTCTAGACTTTTTCCCAACCTTTAAGAAAAAATTTAAAGAGGAGTTTCCTGGGTCTAAACCGATTACTGCAAGATATAACCCCCTCGGGGATCAGATTTATTTCTACTTTTATTCTGAAGACAGATATGTATTTGGAGATTTTGTAAAAAACCTCAGAAGTATGGTTGGTAAAAATATATTCCTTTTTCAGGTAGGAGCAAGAGATATGATGAGACTAGATCCTTGTGCAAAAGACTATGCAATAGGTTCTGACTGTGGTATGCAACAGGCATGTCTAAGCTATTGAGTTATGCCAAGTGTTGAAGTTGAGTGCGTCTCTTTACAAGGATTAGACTGAAGAGACCTAGAAAGACTCAAAGGAAGATGTGGAAAATTAAAATGTTCTTTGATGTATGAACTAGAAATTTATCAAAAAGAATGCAAAAACTTTCCACAAAAAGGAAGTAAAATTGAATGTCCAAGTGCTAATCAAAACGGAATCGTAAGTAACTTTAATATTATGACCAGAGAAGTCGTGCTAAAAACTCCAGAAGGAATGATCTTAAGAGTTCCTCTTTCAGCCATCAAACCTAGCGAATCCTAAAAAAGACTTGAAAAATCAAAATAAGATCATACACTTGCCATCAGATTTTTTTACTTTTTAAGTAGCAAAATGCATCCAATAATTGCTAAATTGTGGATCGGAATTACCATTTTAATTATCATTATCCCTATTGGAATGGTACTTTTTCAACTTATACAAAAGATCCAAATCTTCTTAAATAAAAGGGCAAATAAACTAGAACAACAAAAGGAAATTGCAGAAGTAAAAGAGACCCTTGAAGAAAATCAAGATGAATTTATCACAAGCAACGAATACTGAAGCTTCTCAAGTCCTGAAACTTCCAATGAAGAAGTACAAAATATCGAAGAAGAAAAAGAAGAAAATTCTGAAGTTCTTGAAGAGAAATCAGAAGATAACAGTAAGCGAGCATTTGAGAAAAAGAGAGAAAAAGATTAGAAACCATTCTCTTAGAAGCAGAACACCTAAAAAGAAATGGAAAAATCGAAGAATACGAACAAAAACTCATTGAAGGACTGAGTATTGATCCAGAATCTCTTGAAGTATTGAAACCACTTTCTGAGCTCTATTTTACACTAGGAAACTACAAAAAAGCCATCTCTCTCCTCAAAAAAGTGACTGACAAAGACCCTAGTGACCATAAAGCTTTTTGGCAGATCTGAGAAATTTATTTCATCACTGGATTCCATCAACCAGCAGAGCTCTTGATTGAAAAAGCCATAAACCTAAAAAATGATAACCCCAAATATTATCTTACCATGGTAGAAATCTTCTATAATACCCAAAGATACCCAGAAGCACTTGCCTATATGGAAAAAATCATCAAACTTAGACCTACAAACCCAAAATATCTTCTTGCTACTGCAGAACTTTATGAAGAATTCTCTGACTTTGAAAATGCAAGAAAATATTATTTCAATGTCCTTGAATACGAACCAAGCAATGAAAAAGCAAAAGCTAAAATCAAAGACCTTTCGAAGGGAATCTAAGCGGATTTTTAGCTTTTTACCTTAAGTAGAATGATTTTCTCTCTTGGACTTGTTATCATAGTTATTATCATCCTTGCATTCATTTTAGGAGGTACTTTTATCCGTAAAAAATAGGCAATGAAACTAACACTTGTAGTCCTCGCAGCAGGATTGGGAAGCCGCTATGGAGGATTAAAACAGCTTGATACCTTTGGCGCATGAGAGCACACTCTAATGGAATACTCCATCTTTGATGCAAAGAAGGCGGGGTTTAGCAAGGTCGTTTTCGTAATCAGAAAAGATTTTGAAAAAGAATTTAAAGATAGAATCGGTTCAAGAATTGAAAAAGAAATAGAGGTCGGATATTGCTTCCAAGATATACAGGATCTTCCAGAAGAATTCAGCTGCCCAACATCAAGAGAAAAACCTTGGGGAACAGGACATGCCGTCCTTGCCGCCAAAGAGCTGATTGATGGATCTTTCGGAGTAATCAATGCTGATGATTTTTATGGTAGAGAAAGTTATGAGGTATTAGCTGATTTCTTAAAATCTCACGAACAAAACTGTATCGTAGGCTACAAACTTTCAGAAGTGCTTTCAGATTTTGGAACCGTATCTAGAGGAATATGTGAGCTTGATACAAACTCTAATCTCAAAGCTATCCACGAAACAAAAATCTTTAAATCTGAAGGAAAGATTCTAACCGAAAAGGCCGATGGATCTATCTATGAACTCAATCCTCAAGATCTTTGCTCTATGAATTTAATGGGATTTACCAAAGCAAGTCTAAAATTTTATGAAAAATATTTCATTGAGTTTTTAGACCAACACTTGAATGACCCCAAAACCGAATTTTATATGCCAACAGTTATCTCGAGAATGATTAAAGAGGAATGAGAATCCGTTCCTGTTTTGTCAACTACTGCAAAACGATTTGGAGTAACTTATAAAGAAGATAAGGAATCAACAAGCAATAGCATTAATCAACTTATTGAACAGGGAGTTTATCCAAAACATTTACGACCCTAAGAGTTTCTATCCCAAACTGAGATAATATCAAGACCAATAAATAAAACCAAATAATTTATTTGAGGCAGAATCCTTTGTTAAAAAAATGTGAAAATGTTAAAAGAAAAACCAATTCTGAACTAAATTTTCTCTTGCATTTGGTTCAGAATTTTTTATTATCTTTTTAAACAAAGTATAAAAATTAATATCAATTGATTCATGGTTAAAAGATATTGATTACTTGATTCTGAAATAAAGTATCTACAATGTCTAATATCTGATAAATTCAGTGTTTTTATTCTTTTCATCTTTCTCTATCCATGGCTATAGACAACATCAACCTCCCTCCACATAATATTGAAGCAGAAAAAGCTGTCATCAGCTGAGCTCTCCTGGATCCAGAAATGATGCGAGTATACGACTCAGATAAAATAACTCACAAAGATTTCTATCAAAAAGAATATAGTTATATCTATGAAGCGATCCAACAGCTCCGAGTTGCGAGGAAAACTATTGATGCCATCACTGTCTCTGATCAATTGGATAAAAATGGGAACTTAGATGTGGTATGAGGAATAAATGTACTCTATGAGCTCTCTGCATTCCTCCTTTCTACAAGCAAATGCTGAGATTACAGTAAAATTGTCAGAGAAAAATCCCTTCTTAGACAGATTCTCAAAGTTTGTCAATGAGTGTCATGAGATGTCTATGAACAAAAAGATACACTAGAAATCTTCGATTCAATAGAAAAAAGGATCTTTGACCTAACCCAAAACCAAGTAGGAGATTCAATTGAACAAATCTGAGATATCCTAAAGGGAAGAATTGAAGAATATATGGATATCGTAGATAATCCAGATAAAGTGAATGCAAAAAAAGTAATGTCTGGATATAGAGGAATCGATGATATGCTAACAGGATTTAAGCCAGGAGAACTCATCATCCTTGCTGCTAGACCATCAATGGGAAAGACTGCTTTTTCTCTTAATCTCCTAACCGATATTGCTCTCAATCAGAAAAAAACTGCAGTAATGATTTCTCTGGAAATGAGTTCTGAATCTATTGTAGATAGAATTATGTCTGAAGTTGCTGGAGTACCTATGCATAAGATCAACAAAGGAGATCTTGACAATGAAGACTTTGACAAAATGGGAAAAGCTATGGAAATCCTCTCTGAATCAAAAATCTATATTGATGATAAAGGTGCCCTCAGTGTCCCTGAACTCAAATCAAAACTAAGAAAGTTAAAAATAGAAAAAGGCTGACTTGATATTGTGATCATCGATTATCTTCAGCTAATGCATGGAACTGCCTTCCAGGGGAACAGAGTACAAGAAATCTCTGAAATCTCTAGAGGACTAAAAGAACTCGCAAAAGAACTAGAAGTTCCAATTATCGCTCTTTCTCAGCTCTCTCGTAGCCTCGAACAAAGAGTAGACAAAAAACCAATTCTCTCAGATCTGAGAGAATCCGGTGCTATTGAGCAAGATGCAGATGCAGTTCTCATGCTCTATAGAGAAGATTATTATGATCCAGAGACCGATAAAAAAGGTGCAACTGACGTCTGCATTAGAAAAAATAGAAATGGTGCCGTAGGAGAAGTAGAACTTCATTTCCAAAAAGAAATCATGAAGTTCATCGAAAAAGAAAACAACGTCCGTGATGCAAGTTATTAAGCCAAAATACAAAAAACAAAATCTGATTCAGGATTGCTATCCTCTTTTAAGATTTTATTTTCAAGATCATTGCTATGACAAAACTAACTTATGAAGCTCGAGAAAATCATCTTGATAAACAGTCGAAACTAAAAGAAGCTTGGGAAAATATTACCAAAAAGAAGAAAGGCTGCAACAAAGATCAGTCTAGTATTAGAAAAGAAATTTTTGATGTATTATCAAAAAAAAACTATGATACCTCTTTTGAAATAAGACAAAGAGATACTTATTTTCAGGAATCATATAGATACTATAATGATGCAGCTTTTTACGCTGCGCTTAAAACAATAAAAATCATTTTGGGGAAAACGAAGCTACGAGACAAAACAATAGACAAAATCATTTTTTTTATAAAAAAAATTGAAGCGTTGAAAGAGGCTCTAGATACTTCATCTATTCAAATGAAACGCGAAGAGCTTCTTACACAGAAAGCTAATCTAACTCCTTACTATCGAGACAAAGATGGAGTAGGAAGAATTGATTTCTTCTGAGAACAAGAAAAAGCAATAGACAGGGAGCTCAATGCCCTAAAAGAACAAGAAAAAACCCAGCTTAACATTACAAAACCAGAACCCAAAGGAAACAACAATCAAAATAATGAAACCTGACTATCTGAACAAGACATCAAAGAAAATGAAGGACGAGATGAAAGTGACTATTCAAATCGACTAAGAGATCACTAGTTTTCTGCTAAAAACTTCAAAATTTCCTGAGCAAACTCCTCTGCTGCTTCTGGACCATTAGCTGTGATCAAATTGCCATCACGAACAACAGGCTGATCAACGAAAGTTGCTCAGTTTTTTTGTAAATATACAATTTGTGTACCAAATCCATCATCTCGCCCAGTAACCTGCTTCTTCTGATAAATACCTGCATCAGAGAGCAAACTCGGAGCGATACAAATCGCAGCCACTGCCTTTGCTAATTTTGCCAAATTTAGATAATCTGAATCTAAATAATACTGATCATAAGCACCTCCTCCACCAACAAATACAAGTAAATCATACCTACTAGGATCGACCTCAATAATCTTTTTGGAATCTTCAATCGACTTCATAAAGACTCCTCTGCACTTTCCTCCCCAACCAGAAGCAATTTCTATCTCATAACCGGCATTTTTCACAGCCTCATAGGGCACAGAAAATTCATAATCTTGAAAGCCAACATTCGCGACAATAAACAACACCTTTTTCATCAATAAATAGTATCAAAAATAAAAGTAAAAATCTGACTTTATGCCCCTTTTTTCATTTCATTAAGAGGTGTTAGAACTTCTTTTTGAAAATAGTTCCAAGAAAAACTCTCACAAAGAGCAATCACTTCATCCCTGGTCGCAGGGAGTCAATACATATAGTTTCAAAAAAATAGTTTTTCTTTAAACCAAAAATCTCTCAAAAGTCAGATAAAATAAGATTTTCATTTCTCAAAAAAAATCAAATCAAGTCCTGAATAGTCTATATTTGGAGTAGTAATCCACATATAATCCCTAAAATGATCTAAAACTGTTATCTCGTAATAATAAATACCCAATTGATATCTTTGAAAATAACTACAATAATTTTCCAACATCACCCAAGAAAAAATCAGAAACCAATAATGATAAAGATCATACCCCTGATATCCTAAAATTAAAGTATTATTAAAATTGAAAATTAAAGAAAATTTACGATTAATTGATGAATTTTCTTCTTGAACATTTTTACCACAAAAAATAAAATTATACTCATTTCTATCTTCAACATTTTCATCAAATACTAAAAAATTTTCCTCCTGAAAATATTTTTTATGATAAAAATTAACAACATCCCAATTTTTTCCTTTCCAAGAATTAAGAACAATTTTCGGATCTACTATTTTTTGTAGCATCGCTTCAAAAACCTGGCTTCATCGAGAAACTCAGATAAGTTCCTCTTTAAAAGGATTTTTTTCTGTAAGATATACTTGCTTAACTAATGGCATCTTTATTTCTTTAATCAGATCTTCTGAATCAATTTGTTGATCACAAATAACATAAGTCCATTCACCTTGAATCCATTGCTCATAAGGAAGCTTTTTTTCAAAAAACCATTGAGGATTTAGGGATAAGGATCTCCTCAAACAATGTTCTACCATATGAGGAACTGTTTGAGAATTATCCAGAAGAGGAGTTTTTATATAGATTTTCATCTGTAAATGGGATAAATAAAAAAAAGAATATCAAGACCTTTTATAATATCTTCAAATCTCTCAAAACCTGCTCATATTTAGGATAATCCTCCCCATATTGTGTCTGCAAATACGACTTCAAAAGTTCTTTCCGGCCTCCAAAAGTTTGTAAAGCATCTTCTTCTGGTCTTTGCAATTTTTGCAAGAGATCATCGATCTTTTGGGTTGTTTTTTTGAGTCTAAAATCAGCCAAGCTCATCCTCAACTCATCATCGATATTATCTGAAACCTTCTCATAGTCCAACTGTGCTACTTTCAAGGAAACGACTGTTTTCTTAAGTTCAAGAGCTGCATTTTCAAATTTATCAAGCAAAAAGATATTTGAAGAAGCCAGATTATTTCTTAATTGATCAGACATCTCTTGATATAAAAGATCAAAATCTGACTTTTCAACCTTTTTCTCCCCATCAAGTTGAAGATAATTTACTACTTGCTGCCCGTAAAAATTCAATTTCCCAGCTTTCAAGCTCCACAGTCCCTTAATCTGATTGCTTTCTAGAGAACTTGTAGCCCAGATACTTCCTACACACAAATAATTTTTGAATACAAAAGGTGCATGGAGATGACCAGAAATCATCTTAAGTCCAGGCATATCAAGAAAGTGCTCAGAAAGTGCCACATCCTTATAACTAAAACTCGCACGATATCCAGGAAATTGCTCTTTATTGGTATAATAATGATGAATAAGCATTAAATCAGGATATTTCTTACAGAATCCCTGCACAAGTTGATTGATCTTTCAAGACATAAGCTCCCCTTTTTCCTTTGACTGCAAGAGTGCATCGGTCAAAATAGAACTTCCAGACTCATATTCTGGATATTTCTTCTCATCAAAATCCAAACAATACGGCAAAAACAAAACCTTTTTTCCTTCTATCTCTTTCAACTCTGGCTCAGTAATAAAAAAAAGATTTCAATTCTGGCTTCATTCTCCGTTCGTCTTTTGCAACAAATCAAAAACCTGCTTCCCCTCTTCAAAAACAAAGGAATTTCCTAACCAATCATGATTCCCCGCAAGAATATACAAATTCTTTCCTTGACCATAAAACTCCAAAAAAAGCTCAAAAAGCGCAAGTAAAGCACTTCTATCATAACTAAAATGATACACAAAATCTCCCAAAAAAATCAGATTTTTTTCTTCTGGTTGACTTTGAACAAAAGAACGAATCATCTCTATAAGTTGATCCTTTACCTTTGAGGTTATATGAATATCTCAAATGAGAAGCATGAGACAAATATTTCCAATATAAAACTAAACTAGAGTGTAAAAATCCAAGAATGTTTTTCAAGACCTGTTTCTTAATAAAGTAAAGAGAAAATCAAGATAATAGGGATAAAAAATTGACAAAATTTTTAAAAAACCCTATACTAAAGATGATTTATCTTTTATATCATGACTATGATAAAATTTACAAAAAAAGTATTTGTATTATTAGGTATTATTTCTCTTTTTTGAAGCCTAAGTTATGCTACAGAATCAGTTGCAATTAATGAAAGAACAAATACCTCATATGCAACATTGCAAGAAGCATTTTCTACGAATGAAGTACGCGCCGGAGATAGCATAAAACTATTAAAAGATATTGATAAAATAAATGAAATGACAAATGTAGCAGAAAATAGTTTTTCATCAATATCGATTGAAAAAGACATTATCTTGAAAGGAAACTGATTTGAGATTAAACGTCCAAAAAACTACTGAGGAACATTATTCACTATCCAGTGAGGGACTAATGTTACTTTTTCAGGAGTTGTTATTGATGGACAAGCACCAGATTGGAAACAAAATTTTACCGGACTTCCCAATCAATGATATATAGAGGTACCAGTTCTTGCTTGATCAGGAGATATTTCAGCAACAAACAGTTCTATTATCAACAAAGGAAACCTTCTCTTCTCAGAGAGTATAATAAAGGATATGGTTAGCTACTCTAATAGTGCTTATTGACTGGGGATTAGAAGTTTAAAAGGATCAACACTAACGATAGAAAAGTCTGAATTTAGACATCTTGGTTGAAAATGATTTAACGGCTGAGCAATTTATACAGAAAGTGGAGTAAAACTTAAGGTAAAAGATAGTATTTTTAAAAATAATGCTATTAGTTGAGGTCATTATTTTTAATGAGCAATTTATATTGGTTGAGGGAATGATGAAAAACTTCCTGAAATTGAAAATACTCAATTTATCAAAAACCATGCGATGAATTGATGAGCGATAGGCATGCAAACAGCTGCCATTATTATCAAAGGTTCTCAATTTATAGCTAATACAGTTGGAAATGACTGAAGTGCCATAGATATCCGTGATACTACCAATTCACAATTACAAAAAGATTCGTCCTATATAGACAATACAATCTTTAGCGGAAATATAGGAATTTCAACAAAAAACCAGAGTCTAGGAACCATTAATCTTGCATCATATCATGGGAAGGAACTTAATTTTAATAATTGCGAATTCATAAACAATGTCTGAGCAATGGGATGAGCTATATGAGACTACGGGAATAAACTAGCAGTAATAAACATCTCTAAATCTCTATTTACAAAAAATGATGCAGATGGAGTTTTTTATAGTCAAAACATGCAAATAAGCCTAAAAGATTCAATTATTACATGAAACATATCAAGCAACGGGAACAATTCTGTAGCTTCTATATTGGGTAATTCTTCATTTACAACAGAAAACACAATAATAGAAAATAATGGTAATTTAGAATCGCTAGCCTATTCAACAATATGGATAGTCCCTTATGATAATTGAGCCCACACACAAATCATATTAAAAAAAGGAACAGTTATTAGAGATAATACTGCAAAATATTGAGCAATATATGCTGCATGGCATAAGAATAATAAAAATCAAAAAACTACAATCATTATGGAACAGGGAAGTAAAGTATACAATAATAAAGCTATTACAGGAGGGGATGACTTTTATTTCCTAAGAAGCACATCAAATACAGATACATGTAAATTAAATATCCAGTTACAATCTGCAGCCAATATGAATGTAAAAGATCAAAATGGAGAGAATATTGTAGGATGGTTTTCTGATCGTGCAAATAATAGACATTCTCCTCTAAACCCACAAGAAAACCCTGCTCCATTAACCATAGGAGTTGATTGAACCCTAAATTATACAGGAGTTGCTTCAAGAGCATTTGCACTAAAAGCAGCAACAAAGGATCAAACTCCTCCTTCTCTTCAACAGATCAATCAGCAAAGAATAAAAAGAAATAAACCAATTCTGATTACCTTTACTGGTTCCGATAATCTCAAAATTAAATCTCTTGAACAAATCGGGAACCTCCCAGAAGGACTAACATTACAAAAGAAAGAAATCTCTGATAGAAATCGAGAAGCTACCATATCTGGATCAATCACCAGGTCAGGAAAATACCCTCTTTCCTTTATCATTACAGACTTTTTTGGAAATAGATCAGTTATGAACTTCGATCTAGTAATTTATAATCCATCAAATACAGATATAAATACTTCTAATTCCTGAACTTCACAACAAAATCAATCAATAGATTCTCATTGAACTGGAGATAATAATACAGAAGAAACTGAGCAAAACGCTGCTGAGAAAAAATCTTCAACTGAAACAAAAGCAGAAGATAAACCTGAACTTGTTGATGGTAAGACTAAATATCAAGATACAGTAATCTTTAACCCAACAATCGAAAATGGAAAATGTTATACGAGAAGAGAATATCTCGGAATCAAAGATTCTGAAACGCTGGTTACTTCTGAAGAATTTAAGAAAGCGTTGTCATTCTTGCGAAGTTATGAGATGACAATGTTTGATAGTGTAGATGGTTTTGCTCCTAAGAGAAATCTCTCTAGAGAAGAAGCCGCTAAAATCTTTTCAAACTTTGCAATCAATGTGCTTTGTAGAAAGCCTGATATGAGTCTTTCAGTGAGGTATTCTGATGTAGAAAATGCTAATTCTACCTTGAAACCTTATATTACTCTTGCTTATCAGCTTGGAGTGATGAAAGGAAGTGGAATGGGGGATGGAGAATTTAGACCGTTTGATGCTATTACCAAAGCAGAGGTAAATGCAGTCCTTATCAGAATGATTCTCAAGTCATATCTCGATGAACAAACATCTGGAAATAAGATGCGGTATACAGAATAT
This sequence comes from candidate division SR1 bacterium, assembly GCA_013333295.2. GTDB lineage: Bacteria > Patescibacteriota > Gracilibacteria > Absconditabacterales > Absconditicoccaceae > HOT-345. The sequence goes on from JABCPD020000033.1 coordinate 29,805, forward strand.
AACAAAGTAGCTACAGATCTTGGTATTATCAACCAAGGGGCTTGAGCAGAGCCAGTACTTAGAAATAATGTCGCACTGATGCTCTTTAGAGCCTATAAAAATCAAGTATTTGATTGGAGAGATATTGATTATTTCTCTTATGTCCTTGAATCTAGAGACTTGTTTGTTAAATAAAATAAAAAACTCAGAGAGTACTTCTTCTGAGTTTTTTTACAAACAACAAATAACATTTGATATTACACTCACCATCACGATACCTAAGGTGAAAGATAGTATAAACACTATCCAATAACTTCCTTCCCCATATAAGGTTGAAGAGCTTTCGGAATTCTGATTTTTCCTTCTTTTGTTTGATGATTTTCTATCAATGCAATAAGAAAACGAGGCGTTGCGATTGCAGTATTGTTAAGGGTATAGCAATATTTGATATTCCCCTCACTATCACGATACCTAAGGTTAAGTCTACGAGCTTGGAAATCCAAAAACGCTGTTACTGAATGCGTTTCCCCATAACTATTTCTAGATGGCATCCAGCATTCTAGATCTGCTGAATTATATTTCCCAATTGCCAAATCTCCAGTACAAAGCTGCAATTTACGATAAGGAATCTCAAAATCCTCCAAAATTGACATTGCATTTTCAAGCAAGATATTATAGTACTGATCTGACATTTTTTCATCTGCTGGCAAGATCATCACTTGTTCAACCTTTTGAAACTGATGTACTCTATAAAGACCTGCTGTATCTTTTCCATAAGTCCCTGCCTCACGACGATAACAGGTAGAAAAACCTGCATACTTCTTTGGCAAATCCTTTTCATC
>JABCPD020000034.1 GCA_013333295.2 candidate division SR1 bacterium
ATAAAAGGTACATGAAATCTGCTGTGTTGATTGCTCTTGGAGTAATTTTTCTGCTTGATGTGTTTTGAGTGTTAAAATCTAATGTGGCTTTTAGTTTTCTTTATAAACTTTGGCCTTTGTTTTTGATCGTTCCTGGGGTGATGATGCTTTTTTCTGATGAAGAAGTTGTTTCTGAAAAATGAAAAAAAACTGAATCTAGAGACGATTTAAACTAAAAAAGTTTGTCTTTTGTAATTATAATCAGAATTTTTATCTTATTTACTGTGAAAGTATGTCTGTATTGAATGTAATTTGGGCGGAATTTCTTTATCGTCCAATCTTTAATCTTTTGGTAGTATTTCTTGCGATTTTTGGAGGAAATATGGGGATTGCGATTATTCTTTTGACTTTGCTTGTAAGGCTACTCTTGCTTAGAAATAGTATGGCAGGAGCTAATATGTCAAAAGGAATGTCAAGCATCCAACCAAAAATGGAAGAGATTCAGGAGAAATATAAAGACGACCCTAAGAAACTTTCTGAGGAAACAATGAAGCTTTTGAAAAAGGAAGGAGCTGGTCCAATGAAATGATGTGTTGCTATGCTTATTCAGTTGCCAGTATTTGTTGGTCTTTACTATGTAGTGAGAAAGTTTGCAGAAGGAGCTATTCCTCATGAGTGGCTTTATAGCTTCTTTTGGAGCTTTGGAAAGGGATTTTCTTCTGGGGAAGGAATCGATGCTTATTTCTTAGGTATGAATTTGTTTGAGAATCATAATGTTGTATTGACAGCTATTGTTGCAGTACTCAACTTTACTCAATTTCAACTTACAAGTTTGACTCAAAAGGCAAACAAGCCTGCTGCTATGCCAGGAGGTCTTCAGATGCCAGATATGGGAAATATGATGATGATAATGAATATTATGATGACGCTTATGATGGTAAGTATTGTGTATAGTTTTGCAGCTGGTGTAGGACTTTATCTAGCGGTAACTTCTCTATTTAGTGTTGTGCAATATGTAGTTCAATATAGAGTACTTATCAAGGCGAAGTGGAATATGCTCTTCAACAAAAATAAGCCAGAAGTAATCAATAACTAGTATTTTGTATTCGTTTGGAACCAAGATCAAAAATCTGAATCTAGACGATGTAGAATATTGAGGTCAGAATTTTATTTTTGTTTCTTATGTGTAAAAATGGCAAGTAGAACAAATAAACAGGGAATCGCAAAAAAGAAAGCTCAGCAAGCTAAGCAAGCGAGTAGAGTGAGAGGTGCGAGAAGATTTGATTATCCAAAGAGAAAGCTTGAACTCGAAGAAGCAAAGGAGCTTTGAATTGTTGGAGTGTATACTAATCCTAAAGGAGCAACATATAATCGATTCCTTAGAGGAAGAAAGGTTTGTTGGGAAACTAGGCTTAGAACAGACCCTGATGGATATAGATATATCAGAACACCTGCTGGAGCTTCGGAAATTGTTTTAGCTCCATCTTCTGGGTGGATTAGAACTAAGATGAAAAAAATGGTGAGAAGAAGATAGTCGAAAAAGACTATCTTTTTTTAATTTTTTTATGAGAAAAACACCTCTAAGATGAGGTGTTTTATTTTGAGTTATAGCATTTCTAGCGCGATAATTTGACTATTTCCAAAGATTGATTCTTGGATAAGTTGGCTAATTTGTGTAGAGGCTTGTCCAGCTTTTATCATTTGTCCAAGAATAAGGTATTGTGCTATTACGATCTTCTCATCGTCACTAAGGTTAGAAAGTCAAGCTCCTCCTGTTATTGTTGGGATTTGTGCATAGAGCTTTTGAGCATCAATTTTTTTATTGAGAATGTTTGCTAGGTCATCCAGTCCCTCTGCTTTATCAAGTCTTTTTATAAAGATCTGATTGATGTGTTCCAAGAGAGAGGTATCCTGTTGGGTGATGAAGAATTTCGCAACAGCAAGTTTTGCTCTGAGGAGAATGAGATCATCATCTGAAAGAGATCAGAATTCAGATTTTAATTCTTCGTTTGTTAGACTGAATGCATATTTTGCACCGATATTATTGGTAAAGAAGAGTTTGAGATAGCCGTCTTGGGCAAATCTAGCAAGCATAGTCAAGGCTCCGTGAGTTTGAACCTTGGATTCTGTGCTATCTAACTTGGCAAAGAATCTATGAAAAAGACTTTCATTTCCTGCTCAAACCCTTCAAACTGTTCCAATATTTGGATCAATAACGAGATATTTGATATGATTGTTTTTGAGTCTATGATAGGTCTTACAGCTATTGTAGTCAGACATTTGTTCTCGGAGTTGAGAGAGGAGTCCATCTAGGGTAATGTTTTTTTGATTGTGGAGGAAGTATTGGATATAGGTTCCTGCAATTAACACACCATCTTCATCTTTTCTGTTTTTTAATTCTTCAATAAGTGGTGAATATTGTCCAAACTGGAGATCAAAAACATTTTTGGCTCCAAAGCTATAAGTTGTCGTTGTTTTGGTTAGATCTGAGAATGAAGATCAGATTTTTTGTTCTCTTCCAGTTGAAGCTTTATATCGGCCAAAAGGTCAAGTTCCTGCTTGAGATCCAATTCTAAGGAAGTTTAATATAAGCTGTGTGGTTAGTAAGAATACCATAAATCCAAGGATCCAAGAGCCGAGTTCTTTTGTTGTTTTGTTATTTGTAGGATTGTCGTTAATATCTTGAAAGAATACGGCAACAGCAAGTAAAAGCCAAATCATCAATCCAAGTCCATACCATACGATTCCTGCAGCAATTGCCCATCGAATAATTCGTCCACATCCGACAGCGCTGATGAAGAAAATCAGCTTTTTATTGAGTTGAGTGAGAGAGGTGAGAAGTGCTCAAATAAGTGCTATAAGTGAAAAGATTCGTACTAAACCAATATCAGTATAATAACTACTTAAGTTTTGTAAAGACCAGTTGAAAACGGCATTGATCGGAACAAGATACCTATATGGAATGTCAAATCAACTATCGCTAGTGAGGATGCTGTGTTCTTTATAGTAGGTTGAAAGATCTGAAAACACGCTATCTAGAGTTGTTGTTCAAGAAAGGTTAAATCCTGATTCAATTAGGTTTTTTACCGTTCCTTCACGGTTTTCAAAGATCTTTTTGAGAGCTTCAAGGTTTGCTAGTGATGGAGTTGAGAGTTTTTCTCTGTTTTGACAAAGAAGAACTCAGTCTTTATCAATTCCATAGCAGTGATTATTTTCCCAAAAGAAAAGTTTTAATACGAGTCCAGCAACTCCACTTCTTTTAAATGTTTTTGTGTTAAATCCTACATATCTTCCAAAGTCTTCTCTCAGTGTACTTCCTGGAGCTTTTTGAAGGTTTGCAGAGAGATCTTTTTTATCAAATGATGTTTGTTTACATTGAGCGAGGTTGAGGTTATTTGATTGTTCGTTGAGTACTTGACTATCGATTGTATTTTGTCTACTTAGAGATTCACTGGTCCCAAGTGTTGCAAGTAATTGTGGTTTTGAGTCAGTTTTTTGATTTTTTGAATTTTCTCATAGATTTTCATTTTGATATCCAAGGAGTAAGGTTTTAGGGAAAGTTGACCAGTTTTGATCATTATTTATGATTTTTTGATATGCGAGTCGAGGTGCCTTAAATATTACGATTGTTGAGAGAAATACTATTCCCCAAGAGATAATATTTTTGAACCAAATGTTAAAGTGAGGTTTTTTCTTCAGAAGTCCTCTAATGAATCCAATGGCTAGAATAATGCCTCCAATAGCTAGGATTATTGCTCATAGTGTTGGATTGATAAATGTTGATGCATAGAGCGGTTGAACAATTCCCATAGCTCCGATTGCCATGATTCCAAGTCCTATAGCAGAGGTAGTATTGAGCCAAAGTCCAATCATTAATAGTGCAAAAATGACGAGATCAATGAATGCTGTTGGCTTTGCCATGATAGAGAATCCAAAGAATATAGCAGAAATCATTAGATAAACTGAAATTTTCTTTGTTTTGTCTGCTTCTTCCTGCTTATCTTTCTGGTAAAGAAGATTGAGAAAGCTGAATCCAGAGAAAAGTGCTAAAATCGTCAGAGATAGTACTCCCATATCGGTTTTATTATCTACAAAAAGAAGGAAGGCCCCCATTCCACTGGTAAGCCAAGCAAGGAGCAGCCCCCAGGCAATAAAGAATGCATTTTGAGAAAAATCAGATTTCTTATCTTCTTGTTGAGGAGCAAAGAATTTTAAAGCTTCTATAATAAGATAGATCCCGAATATTAATACGATAATTCCACTCCAAAAGTTCATATTGATTGCGAAGGTGTCAGTGGCAAGTGATGTGATTGAAGTAATTGGTTTCCAAAAAGAGAAGGCAGATGCAATAAGTCCATGCCAGAGATAAGGCATTGCATTTGCTGTTCCCCTGTTGCCTCGTAGGATTCCTCCGTTGTCTGCAATGACTTTTGGGGTGTAGAGATATTCGTGATTGGCATCTCGTGCTGTTGGATATGGGATGATGGTATGGCTAAATCCAAAGTAGAAATAAGCTAGGGATCATGCTAATAAAATCATCCAAATCCAAGTGTTTTTTTTGCGGATTTGGGTATGAAGCGTTGCAAGAAACTGATTTACATTCTCCAGATGGATGTTTAGATGAGATTTTTCTTTTCGAGCAAGAATTAAGCATGCAATTAAGATGATCCACAAGATTGGCCAATAAAAAATTCAAAATCCCATCAAAATTTGCATTACTACAAGAAATGCCACTAACCCAGCTCAAAAGCTTAAAAGAGTTTCTCTGAGTCCGATGTGAGAGAAGAGTTTTGAAATACGAGTAATTCGTGATCCTAGGCTAAACATTGCAAAGAGGATAAGTATACCAACCCCCAAGAGCAGTGCTGTGTTCCACAAGAGTAAGATTGGAGCAAAAAAGCTAATAAGGGTTCCAGAAATTAGTTCATGTAAGATGGAAAATGTCCCTAAACTTATAGCAATTCTCCATAGAATTTGTCAGAATTGTGGTTTTGGGGTAGTATAGAGATAGTACAAAGGCAGTGTTGCAGATGCAAGTGCAGATAAGATTAGTCAAAAATTCTTCCAGCTAAACATGTCGCCGTAGTAGCTATGATTTCCAAAGTAGGATAATCCTCCTTCAAAAAGTACTATTGTAAATACTGCTAAAAGTCCTCAAAGGATCCACTTGTTTAATGATTTCATTGTTTTTGAAAAAATAAAAAACCTGACCTTATCTATAAGGTTTTTGTTTGTATTTTCAAGTTTTCCTTACCTTGTCTAAATATTTTAATCTAGGAGGATCTGGAGCAATTGAATCGCTTTTTCTTGAGGAAGAAAATAGGGAGAGGTCGCTATTGTGACAACTTTTGCATTGAGGATCAGGTTTTTTGTTTTTTTTATGGTTTCATCAAACTGTTCAATGCTCATTTCTTCTGCTCGAAAATCCAGGTCTATATCTAGGATATAGTTTTTATGAATGTTTTGATAGTTGAGGAGCTTATATTCGCTTCTAATTTGATCCATGTGGCTGATGAGATTTGCTTTGAGTGCAGGCTCAATAAAGTTGCCTACATTACACTTTGTTTGCACAAAGTTGAAAACATCATCCAGATTTGTTTCTGGTAAAGTGTTTGTGTTTTGGTTTAGATCGCTATGTTGATCGATGTGGATTAGTGCAATTTTGTCTTGCTTTCATTTTGTGATGTCTCAATTTCGGAGTTCTTTGTATCGAAAATAAAGAGCATGATTGTGGTTGTCAAAAATATATATTGGGTTTGAGGAATTATTGAGTTTGATGAAATATTCGAGTCCAAGATATTCTTTTACTTTTCAAGATTCGTCACATTCGGAAAATGCGGGTTTGGATCAGATTTTTAGATCTTTTGTCGTTCCTAAAATAAGTTTTGGAACTCGAAGTTGAGCATTAGGTCAGCGAAGCTCGTAAGTAAAAGCGTTATTTCCTAATTTCTCTTTAAGGAAAAAACCTTGGTAATGTTCCATTTTATGGACAGAAAAGTAAATAAAATAATCATAAAAATATGCTTGTAAAATGCAATCAAATCCTTAGAGTTGAATTTGTTTTATATCTTAGAGAAAATGATGATGAAAACCTGAATTTCTTCTTGGTTCACAGCTAAGAGAACAATATCTTTGATGATTGTTGGTGTTGTTTTTTCTGCTGGAATAGTTACTGCATTTAGTTTTTTTTCCTCTAGCCCTGCTAATAAGATTTTGGCTGGAGAGACGGTTCCTTTTGATAAGACTCATCATATGAATATTGAGAGGTTTGATAGGGAATTGGCGGTTAATCAGATGAATGAAGCTCAAATGAAAATTATGTGGAAAAGATTCCCATATTTTAAACCTATGATAGAACAAAAATTGAGGGCAGCTGGAGTTCCCACAGATATTTTTTATTTAGCATTGGCAGAGTCAGCTCTAAGGGAGACTGCTGTTAGTAATGCTGGTGCTGCTGGTATTTGGCAATTTATGCCTGCTACAGCTAGTGGTTATAATTTGAGAGTAGATAGTTTTATTGATGAGAGATTGGATGCCGAGAAGGCAACTGATGCTGCAATTAGATATCTCAAGAAGGCTTATGAAAAATTTGGATCTCGAACCTTGGCAATGGCTGCATATAATAGAGGATCTAATGGAATCTCTAATGATATGGCATATCAGTATCAAAATAATTATTATGATCTGTATTTGAATAATGAGACCTACAGATATGTATTTAGAATTTTGGCAATGAAGGAGATTTATGAAAACTTAAGTAGTTATTTTGATCTTTCAAAGTGGGGGAGCCAATATTCCCTTCCAGATACTAAGATTGTCACTTTAAATAAGGTAGACAACTTAGCAGTTTGGGCCGCAGGACAGGGGTATACTTATCATGAAGTTAGGGTGCTTAATCCACGAATTAGAGGAAACAAACTGCCAGATGGAACATGGAATGTGAAGGTATATAAAAGATAATTAGGATTTAATAAAAAGAAAAGTGGAAAGAGGTCAGACTTCTTTCTTTTTTTTTATTGTTGTCAAGGGCTGTCGACTTTAGATGGTTTTTTCTTGAAATGAAGAGTAATTTCGATATCTTTAATGATACTATTTTACCCTTAATAAAATTGATGAAATTACAGCAACTTTTGCAGGATCCTGGATATAAAAAGAAGTTTGTCTTAGAGAAGCTTTTGGCTCATTTCTTGAATAAAACAAGAGAAGAACTTTGGATCGATTCTGAGTTTGAAATAGACTCTGAGACTTTGATAACGATTCAAAAGGCTTATCGTGAATACGTAGAGGATGAAAAACCATTGGAATATATTTTGGGGTATGTAGAGTTTTTTGGGGTAAAGTTCTGGGTAAATGAGCATACGCTTATTCCTAGACCGGAGACTGAGTATATGATCTCTG
>JABCPD020000035.1 GCA_013333295.2 candidate division SR1 bacterium
ACTTACACTAGGTACTTTTGAATTCCAGAACATATACACCATATCTTCCACATTGCTTGTATCTCTGAAATTCACTGGAGATTCCAATGTTCTCGTTCAGTAAAACATTGATCTCATTGTTGTCACATTACTCGTATCAATATCAGCAGGGAAAACAATGTTTTCTACTTTAAAACTCTCAAAAAAAGACGATGCATCATCAGAAAACTGTACTCCAGAAGTAAACTCAATCTTGCTAATAGAGTCGACAGTTAACTTCAGAGTATTTCTCATTTGAAACCATTTATTACGGTCTATCTTACCATTTCCCTGAACAGTCAAGGTCTGCGCAGTCTGATCCCACACTCCCTGTACAGCTCCAAGATCAAAAGTCTGACTCGGCACAGAGACCGCCTCAGCAAAAAGCATTGAAGGAACCATCACTCCAGACAGGAATACCCCCAACAGCACAAATAAATACTTTTTCAAGTTTTTCATAGCATTTTCTTAAAAATAAAAGCTCAAAATTGATACTATAAATCCTCTTTCATTTATCAATAAATACCTCAGATCAGTACGGATTTTAACTTGACATACCAAAGAAATATTTTCTAATCTAAGAAAAAATCTGATTTCCTATTTTTTATTTGCATTTAACCCCCATTTTACTACTCTCATAGCATTTATCATTCCTCATTTCTATCAATGCAACTCATCACAAAAAACAAAAGAGCTTACTTTGACTACCAATTTGAAAAAGAATATCAAGCCTGAATCATTCTCAAGTGATTTGAAGCAAAAGCAGTAAAGACTTCACACATCAATATACAGGATGCCATTGTCAAAATAAACCATCAAGAAGTCTGGCTTTATAATATGGATATTCCTCTCTATTCAAAGACAGCCCCTGTTCTCGCCCCTTCTTATCAACCCAAAGCTCCTCGCAAGCTCCTCCTTACCAAAAGAGAAATCTCAAAAATAGCTTCAGTACTCGATAAGCCTGGTATGATTCTTCTTCCCCTGGAGGTCTACATCGCAAAATGAGGCTTTATCAAACTAAAACTCTGACTCTGAAAACTCTACAAGAAAATTGAAAAAAAACAAATCCTCAAAGAAAAAGACATTAAAAAACAAATGGACAAAGAGATCAAACAATTCAGATAATATTTTTCATATAAATATATAAACATATAAATTAAGATAAAAATAATTTGCTTTTTAATCTGAAACTACTATACTTTAGTTTGGTATAGTTTTTTTATTTCATAGAAATATTCCAAAAATGAAAAAAATCTGAATGATAATCTTGAGTTTCGCTTTGATTACGGGGATCGTCTCTTTCATCCTCATAAATAATCAAGCCTACTGTGCAGACAATACAAGTTGTTCTACTTCACAACTTTCCCAAACTTGAACTATTATCCCCTATACAGACACCGCCCTACAAGAGGCAATCTATAAAGGCGATAAAATTGGATTTTTTTTTGAGGCAGCTCGATGTGCAAACTGCAAACTCTTAAAAGAAGATCTCCTTGCTAAATGAATTCCCTCTTGATCCACACTGCTCATCGTAGACTTTGACCAAGCACAAGAACTGAGAACAAAATATTGAGTCAAAAACCTTCATACCTTCATTCGTATAGACCAAGATCTCAACCTTATCTCCAAAGATGAATCTGGAGAATATGAAAAAATCATCTCTCTTTTTGAATAAGCTTTATTTTTTGAATAAACAAATATGATATTATTTTTTGCCTTTTTTGCTGGAGTATTATCAGTATTGGCTCCTTGTGTATTACCAATATTACCAGTTCTTCTCTGAGGTTGATTAGTCAAGGACAATAAATCCTCCCCTTATATTATTCTGATTTCTTCACTATTTTTTATTTTTGTTTTTACCTTAGTCCTCAAAATTTGAGCAAGTTTTCTCCCTATCAGCCAAGAAACCTTTACTATAATCTCGGCCATCATTATTACCAGTTACGGACTTATCCTAATCTGGCCACAGCTACGAGAAAGGGCAAAATCTCTTCTCCCATCGCGCTCATCTCACCTTAATTCAAAAAACAAAAAAACCTGATTTCGAGGGGATGTTCTCCTTTGAGCGTCTCTAGGACCAATCTTTGCATCCTGTTCACCAACTTATGCCCTCATCATCTCAACAATCCTCCCAGCCAACTTAACAATGGGAATCTTAAGTATATTGATGTACATTATCGGTTTTTGACTCGTAATTTTTATCATTATCTACTTTGGGAAAGAGGCTCTCCAACACCTCCGCCGATATGCCAATCCAGAAGGAATTTTCAAAAAAATAATTGGAATAATCCTGATCCTCACAGGCGTACTCATTCTTTCTTGAGGATTTAAACAAATAGAAAGCCAAATCGTAAACACTTCATTCTGAACATTCTTTACCAAAATCGAAAAAAACGCACTAAAAAACCTCCACTAAATAAAAAATATATTTTTTTCAAAAAAAGTATTGACATTTAAAATAAAATAGTTATAAGATAATCGCGTTAACCCAAAAAAATAAAAAAGCTATGACTAAAAAAAATCGCGGTAAAGGTCTCTGTAGAGATAGGCCAGTCTAGTAATAGACAAAATCTTTACAAAAAAATAAACGCAGAAAAAATCAAACGTAAAAAAAGAAAACTATGAACGCTTCTCATCGGATTAGAGATGAACCCAGTCTAATAAAATCATGAAACTTCAATAATGAAGTTTAAAGATAGAAAAAATAGACTAAGGTCTTCACTCTAAAAACTAATCCAAGGCAAAAAGAACGTAGTATCAAAAAAGTCCGAAAGGACTAGGGAAAATCAAGCGTAAAAAACAAAGTTATGAACAGAAGTAATTGTATTCGAGACGAACCTCGTCTAGCGCTGTAAAGATAGACCAGTCTAGCAATAGACTAAAATCTTTACAAAAAATAAAGAGAGAAAAAAATCAAAGAAAAAAGAAAGACATGAACAAAAGCAATCGTATTCGAGACAGCACACAATAAACGCATGATGTATATGTATTGGTGCTCTAACTCCCAGACTTAATAAGTCTGGGAGTTATTTTTTTACGAAGTAAAAAAACGCAAAGCGACATTTTTTTACGAAGTAAAAAAACGCAAAGCGACATTTTTTTACGAAGTAAAAAAAAAGCAAAGCGACATTTTTTACGAAGTAAAAAAAAAGCAAAGCGATATGTTTACGAAGAAAACAACGCGAAGCGATATGTTTACGAAGAAAACAACGCGAAGCGATATGTTTACGAAGAAAAGAACGCAAAGCGATATGTTTACGAAGAAAACAACGCGAAGCGATATGTTTACGAAGAAAAGAACGCAAAGCGATATGTTTACGAAGAAAAGAACGCAAAGCGATTTTTTTAAAAAAAATCTGACAAATTTGTCAGACTTTAGACTATTCCAATCACTCTTCTAAAAATCTTATCATCGGCATTGCAAGTTTCAAAGCTCCTTTTAGCTCGTCCAAAACACCATCTGAGAGTAAAATATCATCAGTAATCTTAACCTCCCAAAGCCAATCTTTTTGAAAACAAAGCTGACGATAATACTCCTGCTCTTTCTTGGGCAAAAGACGGATTAGTTCCCATGCCTTTTGATAGCTACACTTACTTGTCCTCAAAGTCTTTCGCTCATCCGAAAGATTTTTTATTGTATTATCTCAGTTTGGAAAAGCTTTTTTAATACAATACATCGACTTATATTCCTGCAAAGCATAAGGCTGATCAGGCTCAGATCTAAGCATCTTCCCAAAATAAGACAAAAAAGCTCTAGAAGTCTGAAGCTTCTTCCATTGATCAAAATACAGAATCGCATGTTTTCTCATTTTTGATTCAAACGGCTCTCCAGCTCTCCAAGTTCCTATTCCTACAAAACTCCCTCCCGGTCTAAGCTCAAAATAGAAACATGGTCGTCCGCTCCTCTTTCCTCATGCTGCAATCTCACAGCCAAAATGATCCTTATAAGGACTCTTATCTACTCTATAGCGAATATCCCTATTAAATCTAAAAATACACTGTTTCAACTGCACCTCTGATCGATTAGGATTAAGCTCTTTCCCATAATCAAGCAACTGCTGAACAAGCTTTCAAAACCTCTTTTTCTCCTGTTGATACAAATCATAATTGGCATGAAATCGCTCAGTATTATTATTTCTCTGTACCGCTTCCAAAAATTTTAAAGTAATCGCAAACATTATCCAAAACAACAAAATAAATCTGATTTTTCTCCTCGTTTTTCATTCTTTTATAGTTTATCACTCATTTATAGTTTTTCCTTTTTTCCCAGTTTTCACCTGATAAAAATTGCAATCATAACAAACACAACAAAAAACCACTGACTCTTACTCATACCTCCAATAATCTCCATCTGCGAATCTGCTCTCACATATTCAAAAACAAATCTAACTACCGAGTAAAAGAGTAAAAAATTGGTTGCCAAAAGTCAGACTTTTCGTTCTTTTTTCTTAATTTGTCTCACAAAAACCAACACTTGAGCTACAAAAATCATTATTCCCTCAAAA
>JABCPD020000036.1 GCA_013333295.2 candidate division SR1 bacterium
AGTAGAGGCAGAACTTAAATCTCAAGGGGAAATCCCTGGGAAAAAGCAGAAGATTTGGAAGTGGATGTCAATACGTGCGATGACCTCAAGTTTTAAGACGGTTTGGAAGGATCTTAATGCAAAGATTGAGGCTCATTATAAGGAGCAAGATGATCTCTGTTTGAATTGGTTGGTAGATGATTTTGGAATTTATGATAAGATTGCAAAGATTGCTCCTACGACCGTTGTGAAAGGTGCTGCTAAGAGGCTTAGAGATGAAGCAATCACTAAGGTGGAAGGAAAAACTCGGTCAGTTATTGAAGATTGGTTAAAAAAGTTTGAAGGAATGATTGATTTTGCAACTTTTTTTAGGACAGGGAAGGATGATTTTACGGGACTTTCACAAGGAATATTGTGAGGAAAAACTTTGCAGCAAATCTTGGAAAGTGGACAAAGTGTTGTCAATAATCCGACTTTGAGGCCTATTATGGCAGCCGCAATGCTTGCTAATCACAATAAATGAGCATGACTGTATCGTAATATACAAGGTGGAGAAAATAAGGCACTGTGGATAAAATGTTTGCTCGGAGATGATCATCACAAAAGATATATGGAGATGAAAAATGATCTCATCGCGAGAATTCAGTCTGGAGCTGTGGATGCGGATCAGCTTCAGGATAGATTACAAACTTCAGAAATTGATTATATTATTAATAATATTCAAGGAGCAGATGCTGGTTTGGATTTTTGATCTGTCAATAATAATGATAAAACGCTTAGAAAGATTTATTCCAATAAATTTGCATCAGCATTGATAGAGATTAAGAAGAAAAAACCGGAATCTACGATAGAATCTACCTACGCTGAACTTAAAAACGGGCATCAAAATTTTGATAAGGCGTTCAATGATTTTAAGGCGATGATCAAATCAGGAAGATTTGAAAAAGGAATAGCGAATTTGATGAGAATGGTTGACCTGACAGGGAAAAGTAAAGAAAGAATGGATCAGGTGAGAAGAGCGTTTTCGTTTGTAGTACTTTCGGGTATGATGAATAGGTATGGAGGAAATAAGTTTATGAGGAGGTTTTTTGATCAAATGGCTATTACTCTCCAGATTCCTACTGCTTTTTGAACAAAGAAACGAGATCACTGGGATGACGCATGGCATCTGATGAATAAGATCCCTCCGGCAGAGTGACAAAAGTCTTTTGATCAGTATCTCGAGGAAAAAGGACTCAAAAAATCAGATTTTTCTCACCGTTCTGGAAAAATTGACTATGCTGGTTTTATGGATCATCTGTGGCATTGGTGGGATATGAACCAACAGCAAGTGGATGGGTATTTTGATTCATTGTTTGTTCGTGAGGGGGGATTTGATAAAGTTGAGGATAAGGTTAATGCTCAACTTTGGAAAACTCAATCGGATAATGTCTATTCAGCTTGGGCAGCAAATCCAGCCTTGATGAGTATCAAAGCCTTGCAGAAGGGGACTGAGGTCTTTAGAGAAAATATGAAGTATGATAGAGATGGATTTATGGGGAATAGTGTTGATGCTAAAAATGACAAAGCCATGTTTCGAAAGGATTTGACAGCGGAACTAAGAGCTAAACAAACAGAAATCTGACCTGAGGATATGATGAAGCTCTTTTTGAAGATATTTAATGGAGCTGGATTCTCAGAGACGATTTATCCTACCATTATCTCTTACTTAAGGTCTGCACGTCGTGTCGCAGGACAGGGGGATGTAGATATCGTTCTTAAAAGGTCGGCTTCAGAGGTTTATAATGCAGGGAAATATCAGCCTTCAGATGCTAATGTTTTGCTGGATTATCTCTTTAGGGGGATTGTATTGACTGCGAGAAATGCTCCTCCTCCTGTAGAGTTTGTTAACTTTGTTAATGTCTTTGTCAATTATTTTCAAAACAATCTTCTGAAATTTGATGAAGGTTTATTAGAGAAGATTTTTGGGAAGGATAAGCTTAATGATCCCTCCTCAAGAGCAAGAGTGCTTATTCCATGGGAAGAGTATAATAAGTATAAAGTCCCTAATATTCTTCCTGATCAGCAGCTTGAAGGTGAGGAAGATAATAGTGAAAATAATGAAAACAATCAGAATAAAAAAGCTAAAAATAGGAGAAGGGAGTTTTATGATAAAAAAGATTTTTTCCTCAATAGAGAGCTTACAGAGCTTGAAAATAAGATGGAGAGAATCGGTATTCCAACCTCTTCTCTATCTGGTGTCTCTAAGGATAAAATATCGAATTTTGTCGATAGCGTTTATAGAATGGCAGCTTAGTTATTTATTATTCTGTTTGTGTTTACGAAAAAGAAGAAAAACTTTGAAAAAAGTCAGACTTCTTTTTTTCTTTTGTTTTTCTGCTTGCATTTTGTAAGGAAATCACTAGTATTGTTTTGATGTTTTTTAGATGTTAAAAGGTATGAAATGTTAGATTTTATCTATGATAGTCTTGATACAGTTAAAAAGCTTAAGTTCCCTACAGCAAAGGATGTTGCTCTTTTGACTATTGGGATTTTCGCAGCGGTTATTGTGGCAGGAATTTACTTTGTGATTGCTGATACAATTTTCTCAGATGGATACAGAGCTTTTTATACTAAAATGTCTGGAACTGAAATTGTTGCAAGTACAGGACATGCTGTAGAAACTGGGGCAGAAGATGTTTTGACTGCATCTGATGTGGAAAACATGCTTTCAGGAGCTACTGTACAATTGCTTTCAGGAGCTGCTGAGGAAGTAGCTACAGGAGCGGCTCAATAAAACTAAAATAAATGAGAAAAACTGAATTTAGATTCAGGTTTTGGTCTTTTGTTTAGCCTCTACAAAGAGCAAGTAATAATGATTGAGAGCTTTTATTCATTCATTTGAATTAAACAATGCAAAGAGATATAAATACCAATGAAATAAAAAAGCAAATTGAGGATAATCAGTTTAGACGATATGTGTTGAGTGTTACAGCAGGGCAGGAGTCTTTGGTGATTGAGAATCTTCAAGAAAGAGTAAATAAACAAGGGTTGAATGAGGATGTTGTTGATTTTCTTTCTCCAATGGTTAGCGAAGCAAGTATGAAAAAAGGAGAAAAGGTAGTTAGACAAAAGAAACTCTATCCTGGTTATGTATTCTTTAAATCTAAGATGAACGATAAGATCTGGTATGTAGTAAGAAATACTCCAGGAGTAAGACTTATCGTTGGAGCAGAGACAAAGCCGATTCCTTTGACAGATGCGGAGTATCAGCAAATGATGAGCCAAATCGCTCAAGCACAGGAAAGAGCTGAGTTGGTTGTTCCTTTCCAGGTTGATGAGTTGGTAAGAATTAAAGATGGTGAATTTAAGAATCTTACTGGAAAGATTAAGGATTTGAATCCTGAGGAGTCTATTGCAGTTGTAAATGTTGAAGTGCTTGGAAGACTGACTCCTGTAACTATTGCTATGGACAAGATTGAACTGGTAAATTAGTTTTATCTTTGTTAATGTTTGTCTATGGAAAGAGAAAAAAAACTTGTTTCATTATGCTTGCTGATTTTGTTTGTGGCATGTGTTGTAGTTTATCTTTTACTTTATCAAGTAAGGGGGAAAGAGCTCTTGAGTTTATGATCAGCAATAACAAGTTCTTGAGATCAGGTGGATAGCTTGGTTTCTGGTCAGATTTTGGACTTTGCTTTGTCAGGAGAAGATTTCTGACTATTAGATGATTTAAGTTGAGTGAGTAACTCAAATATTGCTATTTGATTTGATGCACAGTCAAGTAGTGGGATACTGTCTCAGACCGCTTCAACTGGGGTAGTCTCTACAATACAAACCGATGGTATTAAGCAACTTTCAGGGACTCAATTATATTTTTGAGTGTTGGATAGCGCGGAAGTACTAGGTTTGAGTCCAGATTATATTCTGAGCGATAACAAAGAGAGGTATTTTGCATATTTTGCACAAGAACCAGCAACTTTGAAAAAAACAGTTCAGCAACTTGGAGGGAATGTTTATTCCATCAGGAGCGAGGCTGATTTGATCAAAAATGAGCTCTTTGGAGATAGGGTAGACTATATTAATCTCCCAGAATACAAGGACAAGATGGTTATAATGATGGTTAAGATTGGGGATGAGTTGCGAATGCTTCAGATTCCTTATAAAATTTACCATCAATCAAAACCGTATTTGAAATCTTTATTTACTTAAAATTTTGGATTAGAATGGCAAAAGTACAAAGAATTCTCAATATTGAAGTACCTGCTGGAAAGGCAACTCCAACACCTCCACTTGGACCTATGCTTGGTGCGAATGGAGTAAATATTGGACAGTTTACAAAAGAATTTAATGAAAAGACTGCAGATTTGATGAAGCAGTTTGGTGGGATTGAAGTAAAGGTGAAGGTAAAGTTGACTGTTTATGTTGATAGAACTTTCAAGATGGATATTGGAACTCCTATTACTTCAGGACTTATCAAATGGAGAATCAATCAAAATCTTGGTTCTGGAGAACCAAACAAGAAAAAGATCGGTAAGTTGACTAGAGAAGATCTTGAAGCAATTTACGAACTTAAGAAAGACGATTTGAATGCAAATGATAAAGAAGCTGCATTCAAAATCATTGCTGGTACAGCAAGAAATATGGGAGTTGATGTTGCTTTATAATATCAATCGTGGGAGGTCAGGTTTTAAACTTTTGTAAAAAGCTTTAGAAATCTGATCGCTCGAACCACTTTTATTCTTATTATCTTATATTATTATGAAACACGGAAAGAAGTACGTAGAAGTAAAAAAACTCGTAGAAAAGACTAAACTTTACCCTTTGGCTGAAGCAATTGAGCTTTTGAGAAAGGTAAATTATGCTAAGTTTGATGCTGGTATTGAATTGGCAGTAAAAACTAACGCTAATCCAAAGTATAATGATCAAATGCTTAGAGCTACAACAATCCTTCCTCACGGAACAGGAAAGACTAAGAAAGTTGCTGTTTTCATTACTGAAGACAAGGCTGATGAAGCAAGAAAGGCTGGTGCAGATATCGCTGGATATGAAAATTTGCTTGCTGATATCAAGGCTGGAAAGACAGATTTTGATGTATTGATTACTACTCCTGAACTTATTAGAGAATTGGCTCCTGTTGCTAAGCAACTCGGTCCTAAAGGATTGATGCCATCTCCAAAGGCTGGAACTGTAACTCTTAATGTTGCTCAAGCTGTAGAAGAGACAAAGAAAGGTAAAATCGAGTTCAGACTTGATAAAACAGGAAATGTTCACGCTTTAGTTGGAAAATTGTCCTTTGACAATACTAAGCTTATCGAGAACATTGAATCTTTGATGAAAGCTATCGAAGAAAACAAGCCAACTGGTGTAAAAGGTAAGCTTGTTAAAAAGGTTGTAGTTGCAACTACAATGAGCCCTGGAGTTCAAGTTGAATACTAGTTTCTAAGAAAAAACTGACGAAAGATGTCAGTTTTTTTAATTATGGAGCTTTATTCTCCTTTTTTAAAAGATGTTGGTTGATAAGGATTATGGATTATAATTTGTGTGTTCCCTTCTTGTTTTATTTGTTTATAGAGCCATTGTTGGTAGAGTCAAGGTACTCTGATGCAACCATGAGAGAGTGGGTAGCCAGTGCTGGTACCTTGATGAATGTAATATCCTCCACTAACATGTAGAGAGTAGGGCATTGGAGCGTTTTTGTATTTTCTTGATCTACGGCGAATTTGATCTGGAGTGATTGTATATTGACCAGAGATTGTTTTATGACGTAGTGTTCCGATGGAAACAAAGCTAGTCATCGCTAATGTTCCATTTTGATAGTAAGCTAATGCGTGTCTTCCAGATTTTGTTTTTAGTAGGATAAGGGTATTGGGATTTGAAAAACTATAGTTACTAAATTGAGGATCTTGCTGTACTTCAAGTAATGTTTGTGGAAAGTACTTTTTCAATCCTGGGTAAATAATGGGAACCTTTATTCCCTTCCCTAGTTTTTCTTCGAAGGTGAGTTTTTGATCGTGAGCATTGAATTCTGAAAGGATTTTTTCAGATTGGCTTGCTCACAAAAGGTTGGTCGCATTGAGGCTAATCATCGGATGTGATGGGTCAAAGGGGCTCCCTTTTAGATCAGAGGATGAAACAACAATAAACTCAGGATTTTGAGCCTTCCCTTTGTTTATGCTACTATCTTGTGAAAAAAGTTTACTAAGTTGTTGTTTTGTGGGATTCCCAGAGAGTTGAGGATTGTTTCCTACGGCTATTGCTCATGATAGCGCAATTGCACGTAGAAGATTACTTGATTCCATTGCAATGTTGTTGATATAAATTTACGTTAATTATAGTGTTTTTGTGCGGAAATTGCAAATAATATCGCTTTGTGTTATTTACTTCGTAAATATTGCAGTTTTTGTCTTCATGAAAAGAAAAAATACAAAGGGTAAAAAATCTGATTTTTTTGCTTGTTTTTTTTAGTTAATTGTGTATTATCACTATTCATATTTAGGTGCTATATTTATATATTCAAGATATAAAAATGGATTTTGACCCACAGAAGAATTATTATGAAATTTTAGGTGTAGGAGAAGATGCTAGTGCTGATGAGATAAAAAAGGTTTTTAGAAAAGCTGCGGTAAAGCATCATCCAGACCGTTGAGGAAGTAAGGAGAAGTTTCAGGAAATTAATGAGGCATATCAGGTACTCTCAGATCAGAATAAAAGACAGCAGTATGATGCTTATAGAAAAGGTGGTTTCTGAGCTGGAGGGTTTTGACAAGGAGGTTTCGATTTTGGAGGATTTGGTTGAGGAGGAGCTCAATTTGATTTTGGTGATATTGGAGATCTTCTTGGAGGAATGTTTGGAGGAGGATTTGGCTGAGGAAGATCCAGAAGAAAAACAAGAGGTGATGATCTAGAAAGGCAGATTGAAATTAGCTTTGAAGAAGCCTTTTTGGGAGTAAAAAAGAAGATTTCCTATACAAGAGATATCTTGATTGAGGGAACAACTCAGGAAACTTGTAGTCATTGTAATGGGACTGGAAGAGTAATGCAGCAAGTGCAGTCATTTATGGGAGTAATTCAAACTCAAGCTGCCTGTCCAAAGTGTCATTGAACAGGAACAATCTTTAAGAAAGATGGAAAGGAGCTGGAAAACGGTGGAGTGATGCCTCATAAGGAGATTCTCGAGTTGAATATCCCTGCTGGGATTAAGGATTGAGCTTATTTAAAATATGCCGCGAGAGGAAATGATGCAGCGTGACTTCCTACAGGTGATTTGTATGTAAAAATTAATGTTGCTCCTTCTGAGAAGTATAGTAGATCTGGGAATAATCTTCATACTAAGGCAGAAGTCAGTCTTTTTGACCTAGTTTTGTGAGGAGAGGTGCAGGTGCCTCATCCAGAAGGAAAGACAACAGTTAAGATTCCTAAAGGGACACAGATTGGACAAAAAGTAAGAGTTGCAAATAGGTGATTTGGGGAAAAGGGACTTTTCTCTCATAGAGGTGATATGATTGTAGAATTACAAGTGCATATTCCTAAAAAGCTTAGTAAAGAACAAGAAAAACTTCGAAAAAATCTTCAAGAATTAAGTTAAAAGAATTCTGATCTTGGATTAAGATCAGTTTTTTTGAATAAAAAAACCTGAAGCGTTTTTTCTTCAGGCTTTTTACTATATCATTACTTAGGCGAGCTTTCTTTTTACTGCGATTTTTCAGTCTTGACCGATGTTTGAGATAGTTACATTGATGAGGTCTCCAAGTTTGAAGTGTTTGTCTAATCCATCTGGATATTTTTGTCCGAGATTGGAAACATGGCAAAGTCCTTGTTTTCCTTTTGGAAGTTGTACAAAGAGTCCAAAGTCAGCAATTCTTACAACCTTTGCCTCAAAACTTTGTCCGACCTCAAGATCAGTAGCGATCTCAAGACTCAGATTTTTTGCTTTTTCAATAATAGCTTGATTGCTATGTGTCAAAAAGCAGGTTCCATCATCTTCAAAGTCAATTTTAATATTATCGCATTGTTCGATGATTTTATCGATCATTTCTCCACCCTTTCCGATAACATCTTTGATTTTTTCAGGTTTGATAGAGAAGACATGGATTTTTGGAGCATATTCTTTAACTTGTGTTCTTGGTTCGGCGATGGTTTGGAGCATAAAGTCCATAATCTCCTTGTATCCAGCACTAGCTCTATCAATAGTTTCATGTACGATATTGAGTGGAAGACCTTTGAGCTTGGTATCAAGCTGAATTGCATTGATTCCTTCTTTGGTACCAGCTACTTTGAAGTCCATATCTCCAGTAAAGTCTTCAGTTCCCATCAAATCGTTCAAAATCTGATATTTTGTGATTGTTCCGTCTTCTAGGTGTTCGGTCATAAGCCCCATAGCGATTCCTGCAACAGGTTTCTTGATAGGAACTCAAGCATCCATAAGCGCAAGAGTAGATCCACAAACCGATCCCATACTTGTAGATCCTCCAGATCCAAGACATTCACTTACTACTCTGATAGAGTATGGGAAGCTTTCTTTGCTTGGAATCATAAATTCAAGAGCTTTTTCTGCAAGTCTTCCGTGCCCAATTTCTCTTCTTCCTGTTCCTCTCATTGCTTTAGCTTCTCCTGTAGAGAATGGAGGAAAGTTATAGTGATGGAAGTATCTTTGCTGAACATCATTGTGTTCCATGTCATCGAGAACAAGATAGTCGGTAGGTCCTCCAAGAGTTACAGTAGAGAGCACTTGAGTATCTCCTCTCCAAAAAAGTCCACTTCCATGTACTCTAGGGAGATTGTCTGTTTCGCAGTAGAGAGGTCTGATATCAAGAATTCCTCTATCGTCGATTCTCTTTCCTGTTTCAATAGTTCTTGAGCGGATAAATGTTTTAATTGCATTGAAAACTCCCATTTTGAGTTTGCTTTCAGTGAAATCAGCTTCATTTTCTTCTGTAGTTTGTTCTTTTGCAAGAGTGAGAATATCCTTTTCGTAGAGGTTATAGAGTTCGTTGAAAGGAGTTTTTGTATTCCCTGCCATAGCTTCAAGTTTGTCTGAAGTAAGGTAGCTGTTGATAAGCTCCATTGTTTTTTCAGTTGGTTTGTTGAAGGTGATTTCTTGAGGTTTGATTTCAAGCGTTTTGATGAAATCTGCTTGCCAATCACAAGATTCATCAATAACCTTTTGTCAAAGGGTGAAGGCTTCTTTCATTAGGTTATCTGGGAACTCTTTTCCTTCACATTCGATCATATTGATAGATCCTTTTTTACCAGCGACCAAAAGGTTTAAGCCAGATTTTTCTAACTGTTCCAAGCTTGGATTTACGATAAATTGCCCATCAAGGTATCCGATTTGAGCAGCTCCAACTGGTCCATCAAAAGGAATTCCAGCTGCGAGGATTGAGAGTGAAGAACCGATAATATGCATAACTCCAAGACTTATCTGATGATCAAGTGCAAGAGGTGTAATAGAAACTACGATGTCGTTGATCATTCCTTTTGGAAACATCGGTCTAAGTGCTCTGTCTGTAAGTCTAGCGTTTAAGATGGCTTGATCAGAGGGGCGTCATTCTCTTCTTCTATAGACTGCACCTCCAATTCTTCCAGCTGCAGAAAAGCTTTCTCTCATATCAATCATGAGTGGGAGAAAATCAAGTCATTCTCTAGGATTTTTTTCCATGGTAGTGGAATAAAGCATTACATTGTCTCCCATTTGCATTCTGATACTTGCGTCTGCTTGTACGGCAAGCTTTCCAATTTCTAGAGAGAGTTCTCTCCCTTGCCAGTTCATAGATTGGCGAGAGGTTTCAAATTGTTTTTTTACAACCATTTTTGTGTACAAAGAAATAAAAAATACTTTAAGAATTTCAAAAAAGAAATTCAAATGCTGATGTTAGAGGGTGTCCTCACTACTTCCTCGATTGTTGATTTATTGTTTAGATAGATTATATCAAGGGGTTGAATTCAGATTTTTCAATCTTTTGATATAATCCACCTAACAGATGAGGAAGTTCAGCGTTGCAAGTATATGCTTTTTTAACTCTTTTGCAAATGGAAAAGAGCTTTGTCTTGATTTTTTTATGAGGAACATTAAGTTTGTGATGTATTTATTTTTTTTAGACAAACAAATGAAAGGATTACGAGCAGTGCTTTGTACTTTAATGCTTTGCGGAACCTATTTGGGAGCTATGTATTATCAATCTCAAGAAGAGACCAAAGATTTTCAGGTTACTGTTGAG
Source organism: candidate division SR1 bacterium (assembly GCA_013333295.2). Lineage (GTDB taxonomy): Bacteria > Patescibacteriota > Gracilibacteria > Absconditabacterales > Absconditicoccaceae > HOT-345. The sequence goes on from JABCPD020000036.1 coordinate 10,179, forward strand.
GGAGTAGGATCCTCAAAACAGACTCCAGATCGTGTAGATATCGTTCTCAGTCTCTCAGAAACTGGAGCAACTAGTGTAGATGCTAGAAATGCTGTTGCTCAGACTATGAAGCGTTTGGAGGCAACTTTGAGCGGACAAAAGGTTGCTACAAATCAGATTAAGACAGAAAATGTTTCTGTACAGCAGGATTGGGATTATGTTTCTGGATCTAGAGTTGCAAATGGATATATTGCAAGACAAACTTTGTCAGTATTTTTGAGTGGTGCCGATGTAGAGAAGGATGCAGAAGTGTTGCAGGCAAAATTGCCAAATAGAGTAAGTGTAGATAGCATTGACTTTTCATTGGTAGAAAAGAAAATGGGAAGTGATGAGGCGAGAAATGCTGCGTTTGAAGATGCTAAAAAACAGGCAGCTCAGCTTGCGCAACTTGCAGGGAAAAAACTTGGAAAGGTGGTTGCTATCTCGGCTAGTGATGATCAAGGACAGATGATTTATCCAGTTAGAGCAAAAAGCGTAAATCAGATAGCAGAATCTGCTAGTGAGTCAAAACTTTATGCAGGAGAACAAGAGCAAACTGCAAAATTAACCGTTACTTTTGAATTAGAATAATGTGAGAAAATTGTTTCAGGATCATGTTTTTTGGAATGCTTTAAAATAATCCCAGAGAGGTTCTCTTGGGATTTTTTGTAGCTCTTTTTTAAAATCAAAAGAAATAATGTCAAGCCTTTTTTGTTAATGCTGAATTGAAAAAGGAGTGCTTTTCTTTACAATCAGAATTGTTTATTTTTTTTTCTTCAAAATATGCAACTTAAGGAATATATTGCGCAAAATCTCAATCAAGAGCAGACTGCCGCGGTACTACATACCGATACCTCCTCACTTATTATTGCTGGGGCTTGAAGTTGAAAGACAAGAGTTTTGACCTATAAAATTGCGTATTTGATTTGGGGGCTCCATATTCGTCCAAAGAGAATTCTCGGTGTAACCTTTACCAACAAGGCAGCGAATGAGATGAAAGAGAGGTTGATTAAACTATGAGAGGAAATCAATGCTCAAAATTTTAGTGATGATAATTTGTCTATCGAAGAAAAAAAAGGGGAGGAGTCTGATTCAGGTTTTTGAGACTTTTTTCAAAGTGTAGAAAACAAAAAGCTTCCTCAAATTTCTCTTGATGCTAGACAGCTTAAGCGAATTGGAACCTTTCATTCGATTTTTCTCAAAATTCTCAAAGAAGATATTGAGCATTTGGAAAAGAAATATACGAAGGATTTTGCAATTTTGGATGCTGATGATAGTGCTAAAATTGTTCGTGATTTGTTAAAAAGATATGCTTTGGCAGATACTTTCAAACCTCAGGAGGTAAAAGGATTTATTTCAAAACAGAAAAATGAGGGAAGAACTGCAGATCTCTTTTTGAAGTATGCAAATGGCAACTATGATGAGTCTATGGGAAAGCTTTATCAAGAGTATGAGAAGGAATTAGAGAAGAGTAATAGTCTTGATTTTGATGATTTGCTGCTTTTGCCCTATTTGCTTTTTCAAAAGTCTCCAGAGATTTTAAGAAAGTGGCAAAATGCTTTTGATTTTATTCTTGTAGATGAGGCTCAGGATACTAACTGGATTCAGTTTGAGTTGATGAAGCTTATGAGTGGAAATGTTGATCATCCTGATCAAAAAGGTGCAAATATTACTTTAATTGGAGATGATTTTCAGAGTATTTATGGGCGAAGAGGGGCATTGATGGAGAATTTTCTCAATGTGAAGCAGTATTGGCCAGATATTCAGATGTTTAAATTGCAGACCAATTATCGTTCCAAGCCGCATATTGTAGCAGCAGGAAATGAAGTGATCAAAAAAAATACCAAACAATATGAAAAAAATATTGTAGCTCATAGAGAAGGAAATGCCAAAATTACGATATTTACGCATCCCAGCGATACTGACGAGGCTGCTAATACGATCGAAATGATCAAACAACTCAAAGAAAAGGGGAAGATCCGCTCTCGAGGACAGATCGCGATTTTGTATAGAACTAATTCTCAGAGTCAGAATTTTGAATCTCTTTTTGTTCAAGAGGGAATTCCTTACAAGATTTTTGGGGCGTTTAAGTTTTTTGAAAGAAAGGAGGTAAAAGATATTTTGGCGTATTTGAGGATGATTAATAATCCTTTTGATAGTGTTTCTCTCAAGAGAGTGCTCAATATTCCAAATAGAAAGATCTGAAAAACCTCTCTTGATCGTATCGAAGAATTTGCTGTTGATAATTGAGTTTCTCTTTATGAGACGCTTAAGCTTATTGGTGAGCTATGAAATACTAAGTCAATAGAACAAGAAAGCTGAATCAAACTAACGAGTCCAGCTGTCAGTGGGATTCAGGATTTTTTGACTTTATTTGCAGGTTTACAAGAGTCGATCAAGACTTTGAATCCAGCAGATCTTCTTGAATATTTGCTTAAAAAAATCAATTATAAGGATTATTTGCTTAAGGAAGAGGGGAGTGAACAAGTAGCAGAAGAAAAGTATGATAACCTTTGACAGTTGATCAACATGGCGAGTAAGTATGATTTTTGAGCGAGTAATGCTAATGAAGAAGTTGTTAGTTCTGGAGAGGATTTGCTTAGGCGATTCCTAGAAGAAGTGACTTTGATGGTTGATATGATCGAAAGTTCTGATGAAAATTCTGATGCTGTTAAATTGATGACGATTCACTCGAGTAAGGGACTAGAGTTTCCGGTGGTTTTTATCGTAGGGGCGGAGGATAATATTTTTCCTCTAGCAAATGCAATGCTCGAGCCTAAAACTCTAGAAGAGGAAAGAAGGCTGATGTATGTGGCGATTACTAGGGCAAAAGATGTGCTCTTTATTTCGCATGCAAATCAGAGAATGACCCGATGACAGCTCAAGATGAATCCTCCAAGTAGATTTTTGGAAGAAATCCCAAATGATTTGTGTAAGTTTTATGATTTGAGTCAATCTCGCGCTGGTGCAGTTAGTTCTTCGATTACTGAAGGAGCTATTGTGAGGCACAAACTTTTTGGACAAGGAATCGTACTTGAGATTTGGAATAACATGGCAGTGGTAAAATTTGATAATCCAAAGTTTGGTTTGAGAAAGGTAGAGTTGAAATTTTTGCAGGAATGTTAGCATTTATGCCTAATATTCTTTTAAAAAGAGATTTTCCCTTGCAAGTAAGGCTAAATTGACTATAAAAAAATCAGGATTATTTAGTTTCTTGGGAAAAATGAGACTAAGATGCTAATATTTTATTTTTTTGGATAGAGAAAATGCAAGCAACGAGTATTAAAACTCTTTATAAAGATTATAAAAGTCTGATTTGATCTGAGATCTTGGTAAATGGATGGGTGAGAAGTCTTAGAGATAGTAAGACTTTTGGATTTATCGAGCTAAATGATGGGTCTTATCTAAAAAACCTTCAAATAGTTTTTGAAGATCATTTGGAGAATTTTTCAGAAATTACTAAAATCAGTACAGGAAGTTCTATTGCAGTAGAGGGGAAGCTTGTAGAATCTCAGGGGAAGCAGGCTTTTGAGCTTCAGGCGAGTAAGGTTACCTTGATCGGTGCGGCAGATGAGAGTTTCCCTCTTCAAAAGAAGAGACATTCTTTTGAGTATTTGAGAACAATTGCACACTTGAGACCAAGAACAAATACTTTTTCAGCTGTATTTAGAGTGAGAAGTTTGCTTTCATTTGCGATTCATCAGTTTTTTAATCAGAGAGGATTTGTACGAGCACATACGCCTATTTTGACAGCTTCTGATGCTGAAGGAGCAGGAGAAATGTTTCAAGTAACCACTTTGGATCTCCAAAATCTGCCTAAAAACGAAGAAGGTAAGCCAGATTTTTCAAAAGATTTTTTTGGGAAACAAGCTTCATTGACAGTGAGTGGACAGCTAGAGGGAGAGACTTTTGCTACGGCTTTTGGGAAAATTTATACTTTTGGACCAACCTTCCGTGCTGAAAATTCCAATACGACTAGACATCTTGCAGAGTTTTGGATGATTGAGCCAGAAATCGCTTTTGCTGACTTGGAAGATAATATGCAACTTGCCCAAGATATGATCAAATATGTATTTTCTTATGTTTTGGAAAATGCAAGTGCCGAGATTGATTTCTTTGATCAGTTTATCTTGCCAGGAGTGAAAGAAAGAGCTGAAAAGTTGGTAAAATCTGACTTTGCCAAAGTTTCTTATACGGAGGCGGTAAAACTTCTTCAAGAATGTGGAGAAAAATTTGAATATGCTCCAGAATGGGGTATTGATCTGCAGACTGAGCATGAGAGATATTTGTCAGAGAAGATCTTTAATGGACCAGTATTTATCACAGATTATCCGAAAGATATTAAGGCTTTCTATATGAAACTCAATGAGGATGGTAAGACCGTAAGAGCAATGGATATGCTTGTTCCTGGAATCTGAGAGTTGATCGGAGGTTCTCAGAGAGAAGATGATCTGGCAAAGCTTGAAAAGAGAATGCAAGAAATGGATTTGAATACAGAAGATTATAGTTGGTATTTGGATTTGAGAAGATACGGTAGCGTTCCTCATTCAGGATTTGGTGTAGGATTTGAGAGGCTTGTGATGTATATTACCGGTATGGAGAATATTCGTGATGTGATTCCATTCCCTAGAACTCCAAAGAACTGTGAATTTTAGTTATCAAGTCTGACCCTAAGTCTAAATATCCTAGAAGACTGAAGTCAGACTTTTAAACTTGTTTTTCTCTATGAGTATAACACTTGTGTATCAGGAGCTTCAGGATTATGATGTGCCTGCGAAAGCTCAGATTATGATTCCTTTGTTAGAGAGAAAGTCAAATCAGCTTATCGAAAATCTTCTCAATAAAACGGAAATCTATAGAGATAATCTCAATTTTCCAATGTTTACCTCAAGATTTGAGCAATGTGAAATCCGCTTGAAAACTGATCTGATTATGCCAACGGTGGTAATAACTTTGGATGCATTTGATTTGGATGTTGTTTTGAGGATTTTAATTGGATATCTTCATGATCATAAGATGCAAGAGATGATTCAAGGGATTTTTGTATCAGACTATATCGCAGGAAAGTCTTTTGTAGATGGTGCTTTGCAGCGATGTGAGTATGAGAAAATTGAGGTTGATTTGGTCAATTTGCCTTATAGAGAAAAGGGGCATTAGAGCTCATGTGGATTTATTTTATTGTCTTCTTTGATGTTGATCCAGTTTAATGTACAAGAACCTTACAAATCTCAGATCCTTAGTGGGCAAAAAACTGTTGAGGGAAGACTCAATAAGGGGAAATTTTGAGCTTTGAAAGTAGGAGATTTCTTACAATTTGATGATACTGGAGAACAAGTAAAAGTTGTAAATCTGACTTTGTATCCGAGTTTTCAGGAGATGTTTGAAAGTGAGGGGCTCAAGCATATTGTCCCAGATATAAAAACAATAGAGCAGGGAATAGCTGTATATCGTAAGTTTTACAGTATAGAACAAGAAAAGGAATTTTGAGTGATCGCAATCGAAATGAAAAAAGAAGAATAAATCAGATTTTTAATTTTGTTTTATTTGTCTAAATATGGAGAAAATGAAATATTTGCTCATAGGAAAACATGTGCAACTTAGACCTCTTGAAGAGAGCGATATTCCTGCTTTGATGCAGAATGGGAATGATCCGTTGTTAAGAAAGTGTTTGGGTGCTAGTTTTCCCTCTCCTTATGATCTCAAAAGTGCAAAGAGACGAGTGATGGAGTGAGCAAAATCAGAATATGGACAAGAGGAATTTTGAATTTTTGTAGATGATCAATTTGTCTGATGTGGAGGAATAAGTTTGGGAAATGGGTATGAAATGAAAAATATGCATGTCGGTTATCGAATTGGCGAAAAATATCGTAATATGGGATATGCCAGTGATTTTTTGCAAACGATTGTGGATTATGCTTTTGCAAAGTATGATCTTTTGAGAATGTGGTCTAAAGTGTATAGTTACAATCCAGCTTCTGCAAAGGTAATGGAGCGTGTTGGATTTGTCCGTGAGTGAGTAGAAAGAGATGCTGTGTTTTGTCAGTGAGAAATTGCTGATGCTTGGATTTATGGATTAACGAGAAGAGACTGGGAATAAAATCAATAAATCAGATTTTTAGATTTATTTTGTTATTTGTAATGAAAAAGAGTATTGGATTATTGGCATTGTTGGTGTGTGTGGTGATTTTGTCAGCTTGTGGTCAGGAGAGTGTTCATGAGAAACAGACAAGTCTGACTTATTCCAATTTGGTGGATACTGCATCGAGAGCACAATTGGCTCAATTGCTTGCAGATGCAGGGATTTCTGAGCAGTCGATTAGTGGCTTGATGAGCAATATTATTCATTTTAATCAAATTGCAGGATCTGGAAATTTAATTTCAGGTTTTGTCACTACGGGAACACTTGAACCAATTTATGATCAGGGTAAGATTCAGGATTTATGGGCGGAGAAGAGTCCAAATTTCATTGGATATAATTGTAGATTGACATCTTTTGATTTGATGAAGGATTTGATCAAAGTTCAGACTCCTCAGAGTTGAGATACGAGTCAATTATTTATGGATGAGGATGCAATAACGGAGAGTCCAAGAGCATTATTTAATCAGACTGAAAAGTCAGATTTCCTTCATGTTTTTGCAGCGATTCCAACTGTTTTGACTAAAGATATTTCTGTACATTTGGCGAAGGTGCAAGATTATCGAAGAAAAAACGGCATATCTTTCGTTAAAAAGTCTGATTTGCAGGCTTCTTTGATTTCAGTTTGGATGCATTCTTATTTTTCTGAAGAAGAAAATTATCTCTTTATAGGTCATGTAGGAGTTTTGATTCCAGCACATGATGGGCAACTTTATTTCATAGAAAAGTTAGCTTTCCAAGAGCCTTATCAGATGATCAAATTTGCTTCTCGTCAGGATTTGAGTGATTATTTGATGAACAAATATGATATCGAAAAAAATCAGCCTAACGCAAGGCCATTTGTAATGGAGAATGATCAATTGATCTCTGGATATAGAGCAAATCCAGATAATCCTGACAACTAAGTTTTTAGATTTAATACTCTTGATATGAAACAACTTCTTTATATTCATGGAGGAAATTTGACAAAGGATAACGATGAGCTTTTGAAAATTATGGCTACTCGAGAGATCAATCCTTTTGAAGAAAAAAAGAGGCGAAGGCTGACTTTACAGGAGCGTTTACCTGAGTTTGTAGTTATTAAGCCAGAAATGCCAAATAAGGATATGGCGCGTTATAGCACTTGGAAGCTTTGGTTTGAAAAGTATATTCCTTTTTTGGAGGCGGAAAATCTGGTACTGGTTGGGCATTCACTTGGAGCAATGTTTTTGACGAAGTATCTTGCGGAAAACGAATTCCCGATTCAGATTTCTCAGCTTCATTTAGTGGCTCCGGTACTCGATGATCAGGGACTGAACGAAGGAGATAATTATTTAGGAGATTTTGCTTATGATGTAAATGATATTAAAAATATTAGTTGAAAAGCTGATAGAATCGTTGTTCGAACTTCAAAGGATGATCCTGTAGTTCCTTATCAGCATTCAGTGCGTATTGCGTGAGAGATCAACAATGCCGAGTTGAAAATTTTTGAAGATGAGGGGCATTTTAATCAAGCAGAGTTTCCGGAGTTGATTGAAGAGATCAGGAAATAAATAATTTTAGATATGCTCGCTCAAGGTTTTGCCTTGAGCTTTTTTGATAGGTAGATCGTTATAAATTAGAAAATCTCCATTGCAAAAAAGAGGAAAAACGATACACTCAATTCAGATTTTAAATTTTTTCTTGAAAGAAATGAGTCTTGCAAATAAATATCGTCCTCAGACTTTTGATCAGATGATAGGTCAGGAGCATATTATTGATATTCTCAAGGCACAAATGATGGCGAGAGATTCTGTTCATCATAACTATCTGCTTTTTGGACCAAGAGGGACTGGGAAAACTACGACAGCAAGGCTTATTGCAAAAGGGCTTAATTGTCTGAATTTGCAAGAGGGGAATCCTTGTAATGTCTGTGATGCTTGTAAGCTGATCAATGAGGGTGCAAGTCTCGATTATGTGGAGATTGATGCTGCTTCACACACGGGAGTCGATAATATTAGAGAAGAAATTATTGATAAGGCAGTATATCCTCCGACAGCACTTCGCAAGAAAATCTATGTGATCGATGAGGTGCATATGTTGAGTAAGGGGGCTTTTAATGCACTTTTGAAGACGATTGAAGAGCCTAAGAGTGATGTGTGCTTTATCTTGGCAACTACAGAATTGCATAAAGTTCCAGATACGATTATTTCTCGTTGTCAGGTATTTAACTATAGAAAAGTTGCGCAGGAGGCAATGGTTGGACATTTGGAGAAGATTTGTAAAGCTGAGGGATTGGCTGCTTCTCATGAGGCATTGGAGATTATTGCCAATATTTCTGAGGGACATGTTAGAGATGCTGTCAAATATATTGATCAGGTAAGTATATTAGGGACTATTGATGAAGATAATGTTTCGAAGTTTTTGTGAGTAGCAGGAGAGGGAACCGTGAGAGCATTTTTTGAAAAATTGGAGAATGGAGACAAGAGTCAGTTTTTTGAGCTTTTGGATCAGATTGATCAGAAGGGAATTGATCTTTTGCAGTTTGCGAAGCAGGTAATTGTCTATGCTGATCAGCATTTGCTTGAAAATATGGATTTTTATCTCAAGATTTCTCAGAAGTTGGGAGATTTGCTCGGCGTGATTAGGCGATATCCGCATCCGAGAATGGCTTACAAGATTGTTTTTAATCCATTCTTTGATGGTGAAGGAGTTTGCGTTCCATCTGTGCAATCAAAGACGGTTAGCAAAGGAGACAAAAAATCTGATATTCTCCCTCAGATCTCAGAACAATCAACGGAAAAAAATCAGACTTCTTCTTCTGATAATCAGCAGGAGCAGCAAGCTCATCAAGAAAAGTCAGTAGAAACACAGGTTCAGGAGATGGATCTTTCCGCACTTTGGAAAAAAGTGATTGCAGGACTCAAGCCAACAGCACAGGCAAATCTTGCTGATGGAGCTGTGATTGAAAAGATCTCAGGAACTGAGGTTGAGATTATAGCAATTTCTTCGATAGCAAAAATGTTGTTGAATAATAAGGAAAATGAGAAGCTTATTATCTCAGGGCTGGAAGCTGAGCTAGGACAACAGGTTTCGCTTTCACTTAAATCGATGAGCAAAGATGAATATTTTACTATGAAAATGGGAATATAAGAAAAAGGACCTTAGATGGAGTACCATCGGTCCTTTTTTTTGTGTGAGAGTGAGAGAAGTGGTCATCTTTGATAGATGAAGGTTTCAAGGTCATCTACGAGGATAGCATCCTCTTCTGTCCATTCTGGATTGTAGAAGTTATTGAGTCCTCTGAGTTTTTCAAAATTTTCATAAATCTCATTTTTCCTTTCCTTGAATGTTAGACAGGTGAGCACTGCTCTGGCACTAAAGGAGAGGATATCTTTGATCTCCCTGATGAGTACCGCCTTAATACTTTTTGATTCGGTAGTACTAAAATACGACTCCTCCAAGAAGGATCCCATGCTGTTAATAAGTTGCTCCCATGAGCACATACGCTCTACAGCTAAGTCTACAGTTGTTTCCATAATTGTTTGTTTTTTTGTTTGATACATCCTTCTTATATCTATTTAATCTTATAAGTCAAGTGGTTTTGAAAAATTAGCAAGTTTTGATCTAAAGGATTCGGAAATCAGTTTTCTATCTCGTTTTTTTGATTGAAATGAGGTTAGTGCTTCGGAAAGTGCCGGTATAGATTTTTCTTGGAGGAGTATCCCTGAGTGTTCATCGAGGAGTTCTGCGGTTGCGCCTTCAGCATATCATAGGACGGGGACTCCCATTAGCAAGCTTTCTGCGGTTCCGATGCCGAAGCTTTCTTTGGTGAGATTGATGAGTCATGCACTGTGTTTGACAGTGTCGATGAGGTCTCCATGATCAAGCCATCAGGTGAAAATGATGCTGTCTTCTGCGATAGATTTGAGATATTGAGCATCTGGTCCATCTCCAATCATAAGTAAAGGCAGCTTAAGAGCATTAAAAGTCTGAATGATGAGTTCGCATTCTCTTACGAAATTGACAAGCCTTCCCACACATACAAAGTAAGGTTTTGGAGCTGGAGAAATACCTGCAAAATAATATTCATCTTTGATTTTTGGGTAAATGACAGAGCTTTTGATATGATAAATATCTTCAGCGAGTTTTTGAGTGTATTGGCTGTTACAGATGACTTTGTCAAAGTGGGTATACTTTAGATCCCATTTCCTTAAATATGAAGCTGTGAATTTGAAAATTTGTTTTTTGAGTCCTGAAAATTTATTGAGATACTCCTCGTAGTGTGACCAGATATATTGCATAGGAGAGTGGAGGTAGAGAGAGGTTGGGACTCAAGGAATGGGAGTAATATTTTTTGCGATCGCAAAGGATGAAATTAGAATATGATCAGGTTTCCATTTTTTATTTTGAGAGAAAGAAGTTTCATAAGGAGAGGGTAGAGTGGCATGAGATTGCGGTAATCGAGGAGCGAAGAGAGAATTGGTATTTTATGAGTTTTGGTGTAGAGAAAGAGTTTGGAAAGCCGAAGGGGGAGTGCTTGAGTAATAGCGATAGTAGCTTGAGCTTCGCTTCAAGGAATTTGTACCTTGAGTTCAGGATACTCGGAAATGAGTGTAAAAAGCTTGATTTTTACATTGCCTTGATGTTTTTTTAGTTGTGCGGAAATAAGGTCAAGAAGTACCTTATGAACACCTCAAGGCATGGTTCGGCAGTTGACGAGCGCTATTTTGTGCATAGGATTTTGCAGGAGATAAATATGATTTGAGTATAGGGGAATTTCTGGGATTTGCAAGGAAAATTTTTGAGTACTAAAAAAAGGAGTCTAGGACTCCTATAGGGTATATTAATTTTTTTTACAGTAGAGCAGTTTGATGTATGGGTTTGTGATGTCAATGCTATTTCCATTTCAGAGGGTGTTTGTTACTCATACTGATGGAGTACGATTGTCGGTGGATACTGCCATTGTATAAGAATAATTATCATCCCCAGTATCGTGATCATTTTCCCAAATTACACTTCTATTTTTATGTTCTTCGTTTTGTGCCCAGCCTCTATCAAAACCACGATCTCTTCCTACTTCATCTGCAAAAAGATGAAATTTATGAGGAGGGAGCTGGCTAATTGTTAATTTTATACTGTCATTTCCTCCTTTTATTCATATGTTTTTTTTCTCTCTTCCAAATGTGGAAGTGCTTGGTGCGGTTCCCATGATAAATCTTCCGTCTGCATTTGCAAATCTTGTCCATCATTCTGGACAGTTTTCACTGTCGAAAGCTATTACGGCTCCAGAAGGGATTCCTTCAATTGCGTCAGTCTCTTTACTTTGAGCTTTCCTTGAGATTTGATTCTTAAGGTTTTCAACTTCAGTAACTAAAGCATCCCAGTTTTCTGCTGTAAGTTGATTATTGTTTGCTGGGTTTTCTGCCTTGAGATTATAGAGGCTAGATGATGCAGCAAGGGCACCAGCTCCTATAAGTCCAACACTAGCAACAAATACAGCTCCAGATAGGAGGGGCTTCCCTAGTTTTTGATATCGGTTTTTTGAAGTTTCTTTCATGTTTGTATAAGGTAATCTAAAAGCATGTGTTATTCTACGGAGATTTTGGAAAAAAGCAAAAAATGAGTCAGATTTTTATTTTTACTATTAAATTTCCTCTTGAAAAAAGGCTTTAGAACTTTAAGATTGCAGTATCAATTTAGCTTGAAACTGCTCTGATGAATATCGAAAAACTCACTCCTGCTATGAAGCAATATGTTCAGATGAAACAGGAAAACCCAGATTGCATCTTGCTTTTTCGTATTGGTGATTTTTATGAAGTGTTTTTTGAGGATGCGAAAATTTGTGCGAGTGTGCTTGATCTCATCATAACGAGTAAAAATAAAAATGCAGAAGATCCTATTCCTATGGCGGGAATTCCTCATCATAGCGTAGATAAGTATATTCCTAGGCTATTGGCTCAGGGCTACAAGGTAGCTATTGCAGAGCAGGTAAGTGATCCGCTTCCTGGTAAGCTTGTCGAGAGAAAAATTCAGTCGATTATTACTCCATGAACCTTTATTCAGGAAAGTCAAAAAGAAGTTTCAAATCTGATGGCAGTGTGTGGTAGTCTCTGAAAACAGGGAGAAGTTTATCATATTGCATGGTGAGATTTTTCTATAGGTTCATATCAAACTAAGAGCTTTTCAGATTTGGGAAAGTTGCAAAAATTTTTGTTGACTATTAGGCCAACAGAGATTATTGTAGATACTGATTTGCCAAATAGAGAGGAGATTATTAGTCCGATCCAACAGTATCTCAAATGTTTGGTTTCTGTGTATGCGGTGCCTTTTGATCCTGAGTTAACGATTAGTAAGGTATGTAAGGTTTCTCATTTGACAAGTTATGGAAAGGCGTTGAGCGATGGAAGGAGTCGGGCTTTAGCTCTTTTGTTTGCATATTTGCAGCATACCCAGCAGCAGAGTTTGACTAATATTAGTAAGATTAGTTTTCATAGCAGTGAAGGCGCTGTTTTGATGGATGAGGTAACGGTTAAAAACTTGGAAATCTTTGCATCGAGCTACGAAGCGTCTAGCCAGTATTCTCTTTTTTGAATTTTGGACACGACCAAGACTGCTGCAGGTTCTAGGCTTCTTAAGGATTTGTTGGCAAATCCTATCAATAATCTTTCAGAACTAAACTATCGTCTTTCTCAGATTGAGAAATTTGCGGAAAGCGAAGAAACCATAAGAATTCATCATTTTTTGTGAGGTTTTTTTGATCTTTCTAAGATTTTGAGCTTGATTTTGTATCGCAAGATCAATTATGTTCCCTTTGTAAAGCTTAGAACGATTTTGAGAATGGGACTAGAAGGATTAGATGGGAAAATATTGTCTGAACTTGAAAAATTGGGAATAAACGAGGGTGAAAAATCAGATTTATTTTCTCTTTTGTCTTATTTGGAGCGCTTACTCAAAAGAGATGAAGAGTTGCTCGGAGATGGTGAGTATATTGCAGATGGCTTTTCTCCAGAGGTCGATGAACTCAGGAAGATCGCCTATCATAGTGATGAGGTTTTGATGGAATATCAATCATTACTTGCACGTGAGTCGTGAATTGCAAATATCAAGCTTAAGTTTGTGATGAACCAAGGCTATTTTTTGGAGCTTACGAGCAAAGATAGCGAAATTTTTGAGCAATTTTTACAAAAAAAGTTGGAAAATCTGACTTCTGATAAGGATAAACGGGATATTCATCGTAGAAATACTTTGAAAGATAATCAGAGATATTCTAGTCCTTATCTGGAGAATATTCAGGGAATGATTATGTCTGCTCGTGAAAAGCTCAGACAACAAGAACAGTCTTTACTGAATGAGGCAAAAATCTACCTTGAAAAATATATTCTTGTGCTTGCAAAGTTTAGTGAAAAGTTGGCGTGGTTGGATCTATTTACTTCTCAGGCTCTTTTTGCTAAAGAGAAAAGATATGTTAGACCAAGTCTCTATTCTGGAGAGGAGATCGCAATTGTATGAGGGCGTCATCCTGTGATAGAGGCATATCTGCCTAAGGATCAGCCTTTTATCCCTAATTCTTTGACGATTGGTCAGGATAAGTGAAATGAAAGCTGACTTATCCATATTATTACTGGTCCTAATATGTGAGGAAAATCAACTTTTCTCAGACAAAGTGCGATAATTGTTTTGCTTGCGCATTGTGGGCTGTATGTTCCTGCACAAGAAGCAAAAATCTGACTTGTTGATGGGATTTTTGCTAGAGTAGGAAGCTGAGATATTATTGCAAAAAATCAGTCAACTTTTATGACTGAGATGATCGAGGTTGCGAATATTCTCAACAATGCAACAGCCAAGAGTTTTGTGATTTTTGATGAATTGGGGCGTGGGACTTCGACTTATGATGGTCTTGCTTTGACGAGGGCAATTTTGCATTATATTTTACAGACTTTGAAGTCAAAAACCCTTATCGCAACCCACTATCATGAGTTGATAGCGCTTGAGGAGGAAAGTCCATTGATCAAAAACTTTTCAGTTTCTGTCTATGAGACCAGTAAGGAAGTTGTTTTTATGAAGAAAATTAGTGCTTGAGGTGCGAGTAAGAGCTATGGAGTTGATGTTGCAAAACTTGCAGGGATTCCGCAGCAGATTTTGCAGGAGGCGAGCTTTTATCTTAAGAGTTTAGAGTCTGATTCTAAAGCGAATGGGACTCATCCATTGCATGCAGTTCCTAGTATGTTATTCCCTGCACCTGTGGAAGATATCAAAGATAAGGCAAATTTTCAAAAACTAAAAACGCTTTTGGAAGAGGTCGATTTGGATAAAATTAGTCCACTCCAGGCTTTGCAGATCTTGTATAAGATTAAGGGAGATTTGTAGAATCTAATATTTTGAGCCACATAGCTTAACTATGTGGTTTTTTTATTTAACAAAAAATGAGACATATTGTCTCTTACTCTATTGTTTAAATTCACTCTGGGAGGGGTGGGATTCGAACCCACGACCTTGTCCTTAAGAGGGACCTGCTCTACCAACTAAGCTACACTCCCAAAACCTTTCACGGCTTTTACTATATAAAATTTAACCAAAAATGCAAGAGAAAATATAGCATTTTTGACTTTTATTTGAAATGGGGGGGAAAAAGTGTATAGTTAAGTCAGGTTTTTTATTTTTTTCAAAGGACGACAGTATGGTCTTTGGACTTTGTATAGCTATATTTTTTGGCTTAATTTTCGGATCGTTTTGATCTGTGATCTTGTCGAGGTGGGGTGATGCAACGACATATCAACAGGCAAGTTCAATCCTCTGGTGAAGGTCTGAATGTCCTCATTGCAAGCATCGTTTGCAGGCTTGGGATTTAGTGCCGCTTTTTAGTTTTCTTTTTCAGGGGAGAAAGTGTCGTTATTGTCACAAAAAAATTTCTCGACTTTACCCGATTTTGGAGCTTGGAAGTGCTATTATTTTTGGACTCTGCTATTGGTACTTGCAGAAAATAGGAACTTGAGAAATGCTTTTCTGGATCGCAAATGGTTGGATTTTGTGGTTGCTTCTTGTTTATGATGTACTTTGGTATGAGGTACATATTCCTCTGGTTATTTTTGGGGGAGTTTTGATTGCTGTTGCGCTAGGATTTTGAATTTTTGATTGGTCGATATTGGTAGATGGAATCTGGTTTTTTGCTTTCTTTTTTTGAATGTATTGGTTGGCGAAAGTACTTGTTCATGTTAAGTATGGGTTAAAAGAAGAGGGAATTGGATTTTGAGATGTTATTATGGCTCCTTATTTGGGACTTTTGCTTTGAGCTGGGATGCCTCAGGGAATGCTTATAATTGATAGAATGATGGTCTTTGTCTTCTTTTTGATGATTAGTGGAGCTATAGGGCTCGTGCGATATGGCTTTCAAAATAAACTGTGGAATAAAAAAGCATCTTTTTTGACGAAAAAGATGGCAGATCAGGCGGTACCGTTTTTACCAGCAATGATCTTGGGGATGGTTGTTGTTTTGGTAGCTCATGAGTGGCTTTTTAAGGTGTTTGGATTTTAGTGATGCAAGGAGAAAAAAAAATAAAAATCAGGTTTTGGAGTCGATTGGTTATTTCGAGTCTGCTTTTTCTATCTTTTTTTCTTAATCTTTTTGTGATAAAAGATATTTTGACAGCGGGACTTTTTTTTCTCCTTTTTGATTTGGCTTTAGGATTTCTCGCGATTGAGAAAACCTCTTTTGATAGGAAGAATACTTTTTGAGTTTTGTTGGTTTGATCGATTCTCTTAATTCTTTTTTTGCCGATTTGGAATTGGCAAACGATTTTGGCTGTGATTATTTCAGTTTGGGGTTGTGTTGGATTGCGATATCAGCAAAAGATTAATCTCAAATCATTTAGAACATTTCAGACCCGAGACTATTTTGCATCAGGGAGTGGGGTTTTAATGACCATTTTCAGTTTGATCTTTGGTTTTGCAATGCTTGGGAATTTTCAGACGCTGCCGTTTAGTTGTTCTGAAGTTGAAAATTTAACTCAACGTTTTCAGTTGATCTCTTTTCAAAATCAAGAAGTTGAAAAAACTGATTATGAAGAAGGGTTTCTCTCAAATTTGGGAACTCGTATTAAGCGTACTAAAGATCTTGTCTGGGATAATGTCCTTGAAACTCAGAAGGAGCTTAATCATCAGGTTTGCTTGAGTATGTACAATCAGCTTCAAAAAGTCTATCAACTTCCGGCTTTTCAGATTGCTTTTTTGGTAGCGCTTTATATGTTGAGTTTCTGAGTTATGAGGTTTATCCTCAAGATTATAGCGGGAATAGGAGTTTTGATTTTTTGGATGCTTATGAAATGCTGAGTTTATCAGAAAGTGGCTCGCGATATCTCAGTTGAAACGATAGAATAATTTTATTTTGAAGTGCGAGATGATCTCTACATTTTCATCGCTACAAGGATTGCTAGAGCAGATGCCTGAACTCTTTGCTCAAATGCAAGAACTCATTCCAAAAGAAAGGAAGCTTGCAGTTGCGGTTTCTTGAGGAAGTGATAGTATGCTGTTGGCGTTTCTTGTTCAGACTTTTCGAGAAAACCAAGGACGAAATCAGAATTTTCTTTTCTTTTTGCATTGTAATCATAAGGTGAGAAGAGAGAGTGATGATGAGCAAGCATTTTTGCAGGATTTTTTTCATCAGTATAATTTTGTTGTTTTTGAAAGAGTGGAGAATACTAGTGCTAATGAGGAATCTTTGAGATCTCGAAGGTATGAACAGTTTTCTAGATTTATGAGAGAGGAGTCAATTGAAGCCTTGCTGACAGGGCATAATTTAACGGATCGTATTGAAGGAACAGTGCTTAATATGCTTCGTGGGTGTGGTATTAAGGGATTTGTTGGTATGAAAAGGGTTGAGGAGCATATTTTGCTTGATGGGAAACAGGTTTTGCGCCCCTTGCTATGATTGTCAAAAGAAAAGATCCAAAATCTGGTTGAGGACTTTGGTATTCCTTATTTTCACGATAAGAGTAATGACGATAATTCGGTTTCTAAGAGGAATCTTATCAGAAATCAGTTTTTATCTCCTTTGGCAGAGCATTCTTTCGGAGATGATGGAGAAAGGGCTTTTTGGCATTCTCGAAATCTTGTTTATCAGCATCTGGAGCAGCAATTTTTGGATAAGCATCTATTTTTACAACCTTTGAAACTCAATCCTTATCGGTGAGCAAGTCAAGGTTTTGAGTGGTGTTTGCCTGAGTGATTAGAGCTGGAAAAATCTCTTGGTGGGGTAGTGTCTGCGCTTAATATTAATCTTTCTCAAGGGGAATATTTGGAGTTATGTAGAGGGCTCAAAGAGTCCAGTGATGGGTATTGGTCTTTTGGAGGGCGGCAAATTTTTGTTTCGCATGGAAAGAAGTATTTTATTAAGGCAAAAAAGGCGTTTTGGGAAAAAGAGTTTGTCCTAGAAAAAAAAGTGACTGAAATCTGAATTCAGACTTTTGGTCTTTATCAGATTGAGGTGTGAGAGGAGCTCTTGTGAGCAAAGATTCGTTTTGCTAAGCAGGGAGATAAATATCAGGGGAAAAGCCTCAAAAAGCGAATGCTTAATCAAAAAATCCCTATTTTTCGAAGAAATGCACTTCCTCTTGCAGAAAAAGAGGGAAAAATTATACTCGTATGGAAACCAGAAATGTTGATTTTTTAAAACATTGAAAAAAATATCGCTTTGCGTTATTTACTTCGTAAAAAATATCGCTTCGCGTTATTTACTTCGTAAAAAATATTGAGAATTTTTTAACTTTTGTTTGTTGGTACTATGGAGCTTTCACAAGTTATCAGTCAGATTACGCTTTGATATACTCATCTTTTGGAAAAGATAAGTTTCTGGACAGGGTATGAGACAGCAATCATTCACTGGAGTTTGATTATTGGTTGAGGATATCTGATTTTTCTCTTTGTTTTTCTTCCTTTGCGAAAGTGGTCAAAAAGAGCAAAAAGCTGACTTCAGAAGTCGTTGGTTACTCAGATCGATGAGATGATCTTTTTGCTTGCCAAGTATCAGCATCAGCATATTGATCTTCAAGCACTAGGAGGAAATCCTCATATAGCACTTATGAGATCGATATTTGCTGAAGGAAACTGCGATTATATCAAAAGTAGCAAAATGATCCTCGAAAATATCCGCAAAGTTGAGCAACTCCTTTCTCAAAGGGTGATTAGCGAGGAGAGAGAAAAGGCATTTCAACGTGATTTGAGGAAGTTTGCTATGGTGAAATGATTGGAAATGTTTTTGAGAATTATTGTTGGAATGGGGACATTGGGAATTGGTTTGATTTTTTAAGCTCGAAGAGAGCTTTTTTTAGATTTTAAGAAATTAAAAGCTTGTAAGTAAGTGTTGGTATTGTTAAAATTGAGTGGGATAATTTTAGATAACTCTTTTTTTTGAAAAAAAATAAAAAAAACTGACGCTTTTTAGTATCAGTCATTTAGAAATAAGTTTTTACTTTTCGCTATCTCAAGCTTGATCATCAAGAAATACTGTAAAGTCTATAGGATTTTCTTTAATTTCTTTGAGTTGATCTTCTAAGAATTTAATTTCCTTAGAATGATAATTTAAAATATGTTCTTTGTTTGGTTGGTTTTTCTCTAGTGTAATTTTATAGGCTTTCTGTTGATCTTCAATAGCTTGTCCAACAAAGGAAATAAGCTTAGTATTGAGTTCATCGTTTGTGATCCCAAGAGAAAGTCCTTTTTTGAGATGTTTTACGAGGGCTTCTTTAAAGGTTGTAGTATCGGGATATTTGTCAGATTTTGTGAAGCAATCAATAATATCGTTCATGCAAGCTTCCTTTTCTAAAACAGAAAGTTTTTTTTCATATCTTGTCGTATCTACTCCAAGATCTTGTGCCTTTTTGATATCTTGCTTTACCCATTCTGATCGCATTGTATTTTTAATTTTTTTAAGACTTTGCATCTTAGATTTAATTTCTTCAATTGCAGCTTTTTGTTCTTCAGTGCGAGTTGGGTGGAGGAGTTCTTTAAGTTGCTTACTTGTTAGAGATCCCATCTTTATTGGATTCCTTTTGTGAGTTCCTTCCTTTATGTTGTTTAGTTTTTCCATGGCGATAATGAATATAAAATATAAAAACATGAGACATATTATAATTATTTTTTGTATTTTGTCAATCTTTCTTGAACTTTATGTATTTTTTAACGATTATTCATTATTTTGGCTTGTTTTTTGTTCTTTTTTGAGTATAAGCGGAGAGGACTTAGTTTTTTTTAATTTTTTTTGTCCTTTTACTTTTTAATTTTTTCAAATGCAGAGGAAAACTCTAGTTTTTGGTTTGCTTGGACTAATGGGCGTGCTTGTTGTTTTGGCCTATGCTGCAGGACAGCAATCAAACCGATTGTCAGCAGAGCAGACTAATTTTAATGGATATCAGTCAGAGAATCATGCTAAGCGTTTGACTGCACAAGTATGGGATGCTACGATGAATGCGCTGACAACTTGGGCAAAGAATCATGAATCGAGACTTCAAGTACATGGAAGTGTCCCTGGGTATCCAAATCTTACTGACGATCAGATTTCTTTTTCAAATTTGCTTGCTAATAAAAATGATGGCAAACTTACTAGTGCCATGCGAGATGGCTTGGTTACTAAATTGACAACTACGATTACTAATCATGAGATGAGATTGAGAGCGCTAGAGAATAAGCCTGCTGTTCAAAATGGTTCTTGTGTAGGAGAACGAGTGATAACTGAAAACTGATCTTGTTCTCAGGATTATGAGAAAACAAACAGTAAAGTAGGAGTATATATAAATTTGAGAGAAAGATGTTATTATTATCTTACAAATTCTCATCCTTCTTGACATCATCCAGATGATTTTGTTTCATCAGATCCTTATGCTCGTAGAAAATGTGAACTAAAATATATGGATAAACAATGGAAATTGAAAACAACTGAACCTTCTTATTCTTTCTTGCCTTTTGAAAGTCGAGGACTTTATGATGGAGATTGAAAAGCATTGCTTGGTTGTAGTACTGCTTGACAAACAAATAATTCTTGTGCTGTTTGATGTTCTGATTTGAGTGAAAATTCTTGTACCGGTAGTAAATGGTGTAAATGGACTCAAGGAGGACAAAGAAGAGGACCTTGTTCTTCTTTCGATAAATATGAATGCTGAAAGAAGGCTAGTTTAGGATGTACATGGAAACAATAATATTGTTCATATTTACCCTAGAGACTTTGTGCTCTGGGGTATTTTTTACGAAGTAAATAACGCAAAGCGATATTATTTACGAAGTAAATAACGCAAAGCGATATTTTTTGATTTTCTATTTTTGACAAAAGAAAAAATCTGACTATAATCAGGATTGATCCTGGTTTTTTTGATATATTTAGGAGAAATCAGAATTTTTATCTTTTGAATACAAAACAAAAATGTTGAATTTGTGGAACACAAGAAAAAAGAAGCTCGCAAAAGATCTCAGACCACTCAAGAGCAAAGAAAGAGAATCGTTTTTTAATGCCAAGGTGCAGTTATTGGATGTGAGAGATGGAGAAAGAGCTCTTGCAATTCTCAATCCAGTACAGGCTGGAGAATTTGGTATCAATCTCAATGACAAAGTAGAGCTTAGAAAGAATAGTGGAGAGGTGTTTGTTGTAGATGTTATGATTTCCTCTCAAATTAAGGCAGGAAATGTTGCAGTATATGCAGATGTGCTAGATAAGATCAGTTTATCAGATGATGAAGTAGTTTCTGTAAAATTGGTGCAGGCTTCAACGACTTCTTATGAGGCGATTAGAAAGAAGATGAGAGGAGAAGAAATTAGTTATGATGAGATGTTTGCGATTATTAAAGATATTTCAGAAAATAAGCTCGATGATACGATGATGACCTACTATGTAGCATCAAGTTTTTTCTATCCAACGACAGATGAAGAAATGTATCAGACTGCAAAGGCGATGGCTGAATGTGGCGTAATGTTTAAGTATCCAAAGGGTGAGATTATTGCAGACAAACATTGTATTTGAGGGGTCCCAGGAAACGAAACGACAATGGTATTGATCCCGCTTATTGCAAGTTTGGGAATTAAAATTCCGAAGAACTTTTCTAAATCGATTACCTCTCCAGCGGCAACAGGGGAGTGTGTAAATGTGCTTATGGATATCAATTTTGACAAAAAAGGAATTGAGAAATTGGTTGAAGATCAGAATTGTTGTCTAGTTTGGTGAGGTGCTTTGGATTTGGCTCCTGCAGATGACAAGCTTATCAAAGTGCAATATCCTCTCTCTATGCAATCAAGAGCAAAGGTGGTAAGCTCGATTATGGCCAAAAAATATGCTATGGGAGTAACACATTCGCTCATTGATATTCCTGTAGGACCAACAGCCAAGGTAACAACGATGGAAGAAGCAAAAGATTGGAAGCAAAAGTTTGAATATGTAGGAAAAAAACTCTGAATGAAGATGTCGGTTGAAATTACTAAGGCGGATGAAGTAATCGGAAATGGTGTCGGAGCGGTTATGCAGGTGCGTGAAGTCCTCAGAATTCTCCAGCAACATCCACAGAGACCAAAGGATTTGGAAGATAAAGTGATCCATTTGGCAGCAAAGATTATTGAATCTGTAGGTATGGCAAAAGGAAAGAAAGCTTTGGAAATTGCCAAGCATCAATTGGAATCTGGGAAAGCTTGGGAAAAGATGAAGTCAATTATCTCAGCTCAGAAGGGTAATCCAGATATTACTAGTGAAACTTTAGTGCTTGGAAATCACACTTATGATGTGCTAGCAACTCATGATGGAAAATTAAAATCTATGGACTTGCATAAAGTGAATGCCGTATGTAGAAGACTTGGTTGTCCAATTATCAATGAGGCTGGAATGTATTTACACAAGAAGACTGGAGATAAGATCAAGAAGGGAGAAGTAATTGCTACGCTTTATGCGCTTGATGAGACTAAGCTTGCGTTGGGAATTGAACTTTTGAACGAAAAAAATCCTTTTGAATATTAGAATTTGAAAAGTATTTCTTTTTGAGTAAATTAAAATAATAGAAAGAAGTCAGAATTCATCTTTTTATTGCTAAATTATTTGTTGATTTATGCTAATAGAATAATAATTTTGACTTCGTTTTTAGTTTATTTTTTTGATAATAATGCGGAAGAGGGGGCTAATGTGAATTTTTGGAGCAATGGTGGCATTGGTCAATGTTGGTTTTGCTGCGGACTATACGATCAAAAACTACGATGTGAATATGGAGCTCAGAACTGATGGTTCAATGCTGGTCAATGAGACGATCGATGTTAATTTCTCCGCGCAAAAGCATGGAATCCTCAGGAAAATTACTACCAAAAATCCAAATAATGGAAGAGTTGTGAGTATTTCATCTCCGATGGTTGAGTGAGATAAGTTTCAGGTAAGCAGAGAAAAGGATATGTTTAAGTTTAAAATCTGAGATCCGAATGCGACTGTTTATGGAGATCATAAGTATCGTATTTCGTATGTAGTAGATAATGCGATTGTGAGCTTTGGAAGCGGGGCTTGGCAAGAACTGTACTGGAATGTAATTGGTACCGAGTGGACTACTTCCATTGACAAGGCATATTTTTCCCTCAAATTGCCAAAGGATTATGTGAGTAATGGCGATAGATATTATGCTGTCCGAGGAAATAATGGTGAAAGAAAAAAAGAAAATCTGATTTTTGATCTTGTTTGATCTGAGGAGTTTAGATGAAATCTAGAACAGTATATGAGGGCAGGAGAGGGGTTGACTGTGTATGTGCCTTTTGCGAGTGGATATTTTGAGTTTCCTGAGGATTATAGGAACTATTTTGAGCAAAAAGTTCAGATTCCTGGAATGGTTATGGAGCAGAGTGATCAACGCAATTGAGCTTATATTGGTTTTGTACTTTCTTATTTGAAGAATCCTGGGGTCTGCCTTTGTCTTTGTGGATTGATTTTGTATTGGGCTATTTTATGGGTTCCCTATCTTTTGTTAAGAAAAAGTATCTCTTTGGAGGTTGAAAAAACTATTGATCGCTTGAGATGGTATCATATAAAAATCTCTTACTATTGTTCAGTATGCAATTTTTACCTTCTTTTTTGAGGTATTTTGCTGTTATTTGTGCTACGCACCTTTCATTATATTAGTGAAATAGATACTGCAATTGTCCTTGGTCTTCATTTGATAATCGGTTTTTGATGACTTTGCTTTGTTAATTATAATTATAAGTATAAAGGTAAAAAGCCTATTATTCCATATTACTTACCTCCAAAAGATTTAGATATTTATGCTTTGTTTGCTTTTTCTGTTAAACATGGTTTATCAAAAGATTTTGTTGCTCCTATATTTTTATATTGGGCTTCTCAAGGAAAAATTACTATTTCTTATAAAGAAAGAAGCGTGGATTTTGGACTCTTTTGATATTCCTATGTTTTTTCAAGAAAAACAATATTGCAAAAAAATGATAATAATTTTTCAAAATTAGTACCAGATGAGATATTTAGTTCATTTTTCTGAAATCGTTCTCAGATTAAGTTGAGTCATGAATTTATTAGCAATATTTATAAAAAAATTACTTTACTAGAAGATCAGGTTGATGGATATTATAATGAGGATATTTATCTTGAAACGAGGGAAGTTTGAGGATTGTTTTATTATACGACATTAAATTCAGAGGGAAGGTCTCTCTATGATCAACTTAGAGGATTCAAATATTATTTGGAAACTGTTGAAAGACCTCAGATAGAGCTCCTTTTGAAGGATGATCCAGAATATATCAATAAAATCTTGCCTTGGATTGTACTCTTTGGACTTCAAAATAAGCTTGCAAAACAGATTGAAGATTTGATGCAACAAACTATACAACAGTGGGGAACAGGAGATTGAGATTTGTCGGCTATGAAGATAATGACAGGCTTAACTTCTTGTGTATATTCCAATGACCATGAACCTGTTTCTTCAAGTAGTGACCATGATTCAGATCGAGGAAGTTGAGGAGGAAGTTCAGGAAGCTCAGATAGTGGAAGTTCAGGTGGCTGAGGATGATGAGGTTGAGGTGATAGTTGGTAAAATGATTTATTAGATTGAGCTCAAGAATTGATTTCTTGGGCTTTTTTAATAAAAAATATCGCTTTGCGTTGTTTACTTTGTATAAATCAGATTTATTTCTCTTGATTTTTCTTTTCATATAATTATATACTACTTTGTAATGCAAGGTAGTATATTTTTTATTTTTGAGGCTGTGAATGATGTATGAAAATGATAATATTGCAGTGCAGATGAGGAAGTGAGTTTTAGAATATTTGATCTTGCTGATTATTAGTAGGGGAGAGGTATATGCTTCGGATATTATTGCTCATCTCAAGGCTTACGATCTTTTGATTGTTGAGGGAACCTTGTATCCTTTGCTTTCTCGTCTCAAAAAAGATCAGCTTTTGACTTATTCTTGGGTTGAGTCAACGAGTGGGCCTCCGAGAAAATACTATAGGCTGACGAGTAATGGTCAGCAAGTAATGCAGAGAATGGAGCAAGTCTGGAATCAGCTTAATACTGCGGTTTCAGCTATTCAGACAAAGAATGCATCAGATTTTTAATCTTTTAAAGATGAAGAACGGGATTGTGTATATTTTTAGTTTTTTATAGATAGGATGATGAAAGAATTGGTAGTAAATGATAAAGTTTTCCTGCTTCAAAAAGATGTTTTTAAATTTCTTCATGATTATTTGGAGAGGATTAGCACTTTTGTAAGGAAAAATCAGATTGATACTGAACTTTATCAGGATATTTTGCAAATTTTTGAGGATAAGTTGAGTCTTTATGAAGATGCAAGTGCAATTTCTCAAAAAGAGGCTATTCAAATTGTAAATGAACTTGGTGAGCCTGAGGAGATTTTTGCCGAGAGCCTGGAATATGCAAAAGAAGATAGTGTAAAATCGTCTCCAGTGGATATTGAAAAAGAAAAGAAATCTGATTCAGGATTGCATTCTTTTTATCAAAGACTTCAGGATTCAGGACGATCTAGACCTCAGGAAAGTGCTTTATTGCTCTGAGTGTATGCGATGTTTGCACGTAAACTTGGTATCAATGTGTGGATTTTGAGAGGATTATTGTTTGTCGGATTTCTTTTTGGATTGCGAGATCTTGTTTGACTTTCTTTGCCTGTCTATTTTTTATTGGCGTTTATTTTTCCGAGGACAGAAAAGAATTATGGGAATAGGTCAGTATTAAATTATTTTTTGACTCAGATTTGGGACTTTAGGTTGATTTTTGTTAATGGATTGCGCTTTGTTTGGAATTTACTTATTGATGGACTGCCAAAGGGAGCCTCTCTTTGTAGTAAGGTTTTTTGTGTAGCTTGGAAGATTGTAAGATTTATGGTTTTGGTGGGTTGGTGTCTTGCAATGTTTTGGCTTATTGTGCTGCTTGGAGTATGATTTTACTATTTAGTTGTGGGATTTGTTCGTAGTAATATTGATATGACCGCGTTTTTCCCTAGCGTGATGAAGTGAGGAGTGATTTTAGGACTCTTGTCTGCAGGAGGATTCTTGGCGGTTGGATTGCAAGCGTTGTTGAGGGAGAAAATCAAGTCTTGGATTCTGATTTCATCGCTTGTTTTGTGAGCTGGAGCAATGAGTATTGCAGCAGTGAGTATTGTAGATGTTTTATCCTACCTAAAAAATCCCTATAAAGCAACAATTCAAAAGGAACTTACTATTCCTATTTCAGATCAAAAACAATCATTTCATATTTCTATACAAGGTTTGGATGATGAGTTAAATGATCTAAGACCTAATCTTGATTTGCTTCATTATTCAAATGTTTATAACTTTTTTCCAACAGATGAAAAGAATATCAGAGTAGTTTTTAACTATGATATTCAGGCAAAAAACAAAGAAGATCCAAAGCTGATCCAGATTAAGGCTAATCTCAATGCTCCAGTGATGAATCTTTCTGGAAATAATTTGAATCTCCAACTGTTTAAAGATCAATTGTTTGCTCAGAGGACACCGTTTTTACCAATGAGGGTAAGTGTGGATTTGTATATTCCAAAGGATGTGAAGTTTGATTTTTCTTCTGAAGGTAGCGAATATTATCATTCGAACTTGAAGAAGCCTGATCGATTTTCAAAATATCTAGGATATCTTCCTTGTGCAGGAGTCATTAGTTATCAATCTGTTTCAAATGCTTTTTATTGTGATGTAGCGATTTCTCCAGCAATTAAGAAAGCTCTCATTGAGCAGCAAATAGAAACTTATGTTGATACAATTGCTCCGTTTGTAGGTAAAAATTGGGAATATAGCTTTATGGATGAAGGAGATAATCAATACTGGAAATTGCATAGTATGAGATGGATTGATGATCACTATCTTCTCGTTAAACTTTCGGATCAGTTTTTTAATCTGTTTGTCAAGGTAAAGGTAGATTTGGACAAAAAAGGAAGTCTGATTCTCAAGGAGGTAGAACTTCAAGATATCGAACAAAAGGGGCTAATGAATGCACAGAGAATTAAGGCTTACGATAAATTAGATCAGCTTTCTGGTTTTAATCTTGATATGCAAGATGAGGAACAGGAACTTTTGAGTAAGATTGCTGAGCTTGAGAAGAAGCTTGATCATTTGAGAAATGAAGAATAAATAAGACCAAGGATTTTCCTTGGTTTTTTGATTATTAACTTCTCTTGACTTTCTGTCAAAAAAGTGTATGGTTGATTTTGTAAAACAAAAAATAAATTTAAATCTTATCGATATGGAAAAGAAACAAGTTTGTTTAACGAAGCTTTTGCTTTGTTTTGAGAAGTATGGTTCATCCCTTGGGATGATTTGGGAGAATAGTGAGATTCGAGACCATGTCTGGTCTGAGCTTTCAGGTCTTGAAAAAGATTTGAAGCAGGGAAATGTAGAGATCATAGATCTCTGTAAACGGTCTTTGAATGATCTTAGGGCATTCTTGGCTGGGTATCGATTTAAGCAATGTCTGCTGTGTTTGAAAGCAAACAAGCCACTCTATCTTCCTATTAGACGAGGTAATTCTCCAGAAGAGTCTCGTCCTCGTTGGGAGATGAATAGTCTGATAGCTTTGTTAGAAGCTATGATCTCTAAAATGTCTCCAGCGGCACTTAAGGCAGCTCTGGCTGCTCGTGAACAGGCTATTTCGGACTTTGCCCGATCTTTGAAGTTTGGCTTATAAGCTTTCCTTTACATTTAGAGGGAGGGGATGTCTTGTGTTTCACAGGATGTCCCCTTTTTTTGATAATGAAAAAAGAAAGAAGTCTGACTTCTCCCTTTTTTTATTGATATTATTTATTGTATGATGGTTGTATTTGCAAAGTTTATCCAAGCGCTATCTAAGATTTGGAATACAAAAGTTTTGTTTCCTACGGTTTTGACGAGATGATTTGCTCCAAGGTTATTGAGTTTTTCACTAGCTGGGCATTCGTAGATGATCAGTGCTGGGGAGGTTTGCAAGAGGTCTTTATTTTTATGAGCGATAACTCTAAGACCGTAGCTACATTTTACACCTTGTTCTTCAAAGGATTGGCTTGGGGTAAACGCTTCATAGGCGATATTCATAGAAGGTAGTGTGATGCTATATCCGCCTCTGTTTGAAGTATAGGTAAAGGTTTTTTCTGTACTTGTTGGAAATTGAGGAGTGTTTGGGTTAAGAGATGTTGTTTTTGATGTAGTTGTGGTTGTTTTTTGTTCTTCTTTTTTTGTCTGAGCTTGAGGTTCTTGTGTTTGAGTTGGAAGTGAGCTTGTTTTGATGTCAAGGAATGTTAGTTGATCCGGTTTTGAAAGATCGAAGTTTGCTTGGCATGTGAAGAGTTTTTCTCAGCTTCCTTGCATAGTAATTTGGAGATTGTCGTTTGTTTTTTGAGTTGTATGTGAGCTAATATGGTTGAGACCATTGTCTGTTCCAAGGCAGGTTTTGATTCCATGTTGAGAAACAGCCTTTGCTATTAAATTTGGAGTTGCTAGTGTAATCAGATTTTTGATTTTGTCTACTTCTTGGGCATCTGCATCGTGGATAAAATATCCTCGCCAGTTGTTGTTTTGGAAGAAATATGATCAATTTTCTAGCGTGTAGAAAGTATCTCCGTTGATAGAAGTGGTGGTTCTAACTGCAGTCATTTTGAATGTTTGAGTTAGCTGTTGACAGTTGGTATCTCCTTTGTTATTACAGTTGAAAAATGAGATCGTTGTGATTTTGTTGTTTTCAAGGTTTTGGATCTGGATTTGATCATTATCTCCAGGATTTCCAACAAAAGTATAGTTCTCTAAAAATTCTGATCAGAAATAGAGTCCTGCTTTTGCAATATAGAGCCCCTTTGATGTTACTGTTGTATTAGGTAGTGGATTTTGCTCTAGATCTTGGGTTGTTTGTGTCCCAATAGTTTCTACTTCTACGAGAGGTTTTCCTTGGTAAAATGCTTCAATTTTTCCAATAATTTGCACTGTTCCTGTAAGGTTATTGGTATAGTTTGCAAGTGCAATTTTACTACTTTTTAGTAAAAAGACTTCTCCACTTAGTGTCGTAAGGGTATGGGTATAGTTGATAAGATCAGAATTATCTTGCTTGAGGATTCCTTCTTCTTGTATCTGTGAAGCGATGCTGTATCCCGTATTTTCTATGCTGTTTTCTGTCGTAGGAATAGTGATATTCCAGCTTCACATCCACATATAATAAGCTCCTGCTCCTATTATGATCAGTAAGAGAACTATGAGAATCCAGAGTTTAGAGTTGTTTTCGGGTTTTTGGATTGTTCTGATTGTCCCTGAAGAAAATCAGCTTTTTGATGGCTTTTTGGTGAAAAAGTCTTGGTGTGGAGTGCTCATTTTGAATATTGGATGAAAGAATAAAAGCTTGTTACGCAAAAGATAATAAAGAAAGAAATCTGATTTTCAAGGGTAGATTTTTTTTTGAGATTGACATTTTTGAGAAAATGAGCTCGATTGAATTTCTGTTTTCTCTTGTAGAAAAAACGGCCTCGAGAGTGAGGCCGTCTTTTATGGTCTGAATTTTAAACTTTTTTAGTTTTTCTTTGCTCCATAAATGAGGTGAAGAGTTTCTTTGATAAATGGAACATTGAGTGCAAGGGTTAGAATTGCAGTCAAAACGATCATATATCCAAATCCTTTAAACATATTGATTCCAAAAGCAAAGAGCAAAACTCAGATAAGAAGTGTTGAAATTTGTCCATCTCTAATTGCTGATCGACTTCTATTTTCTGCAGCATTGATCGCTGAAGTGAGTGATTTTCCTTCTTGTACTTCTTCATTCATTCTTTCAAAGATGAGGATGTTGGCATCAACTGCCATACCGATTGAGAGAATGATTGCTGCGATACCACTGAGGGAGAGCGCATAATCAATAAGTTTGATGATAGCAAGGAGGATAGTAAAGTAGAAGATGATAGTAAGAGTCGTTACTAGGGCTTTTCTCCATCCGTAGATAAAGAATATGTAGAGAATAATTGCCAATGTCCCAACAAGTGTAGCAATTAATGCACCTCTAAATGCGCTATCTCCAAGAGATGGAGAGACTTTTTCTTCTTGCATAAGTGTAAGTGGTGCTGGCATATTTCCAGAGTTGAGATTTTCTGCTACAAGACGAGCTTGAGTTGAATCAAAACCTCCTGAGATTTGAGCTCTACCATCACAGATGGCATCTTGGATAGTTGCTGCAGTTGCGATTTCTCCTCCGATAAAGATAGCCATTTGTCTATGAATATTTCCTTTTGTAATTTGACAGAAGAGTTCTTTTCCTTTTTCATTGAAGCTGATGCTTACAGTAGGTTCTCCTCCAACTTGATTTACAGATGCTTGAGCAAGGGTAAAGTATGCTCCATTAAGGATTGCACCGTCATTACCTTTGGCTATGATCCATTCTTGTCGATTGTTTACAAATACTTCTTCAATTACATAAGTAGCGGCTGTTGGATCTTTTTGGAGAAGTCTAAAGAATACAAATCCTTCGATATCTTTTGAAAGATTGAGTCCACTGTAATTTGCTGAGATATACACTCCACTGAGAACCTGAGACACTTCACCTGTTGCAATACTATCAAGTAGATTTTTATTGTTTTGGTAGATAGTAGGGAGTTGATCAAGAGTTCCGTGAAGAAGATTTGCTGTGATTCCATCTCAACCTTTGGTTTCGTTGTTTGCAATCATTTGATCAGGATTTGCAAGTGCTTCTGCTCTAAGAGATTCAGCTAAGGCTCTTCTTTGAGCGATAGTCTCTGCATTTTTTGCTTTATCATTTAAGAGTCTGAATTCAAGTTCAACTGTCTTACCAATCATTTTTTTTGCTTGGTCAAGATCTGCAACTCCACCAATTTCAACTACGATTTGAGTTTCATTGTTGAGGTTTTGAGTGTAAGCTTTGGAATCACTTACTCCAAGTGCAGAGATTCTTGCATCGATATTTTTGATGATAATAGCTTCAATATTTTTCTTTACTTGGGCAAGTTCTGCAGATTCGTTTGCTCAGTATTGTTCATCATACTTGCTATAGTCAATCTTGTAAACGAGTTTAGTTCCTCCTGAGATATCAAGTCCCTTTCTAAAGTTTGAAAGTCCATTGAGTGTCAGGTTTCGATCTCTTTGAAGGGTCTGTGTATTGAAAGTTCTTCCTACAAAAAGGACAAAAAACAGACTTGTAAGGAAGATGCTTCCTAGGATAATCCCGCTTTTACTAAAAAAGTTTTTCATACTTTTTTCCATGATAAATGATAAAAGATAACGCTCCCACTATATACTTTTGACAATAAAATACAAGACTTTTGCTTGTATTCTTGAGGAAAAAAAGTAGTCTAGAGTCAGATTTATTTGTTTTTTCTCTAGTGATGTGAGTTTTGACAAATCTACAGCTTCTTTTGCTGGTGATGAGTGGGGCATTTATGCTTTTTGCTCTTTTGGTGTATAAGAGGAGAAAAATTAGACTTTTCCCATTTCTGTTTTTCTTTTGCGGAGCAATGGCGATTGGAATTTTTTCGCTGCGCGTTGAATGGTTGAATGCTATCGGGATTACCTTTGGACTTAATAGAGGTGCAGATTTGATTGTGTATGTGTCGATTATGGTTCTTTTTTACTTACTTTTGAGTCAGTACAATCGTAATGCTACCTATCAGCTTAAACAAACAGATCTTATTCGTACTTTATCCTTGGAGAAAGCGATAGGAAAGATTCAAAAATCTGAGATAGTCTTTGTTATCCCTGCGTATAACGAAAGTGATCATTGTATTCAGGTGGTAAATGAGGTTTTGGATCAAGGGTATGGTGTGGTATTTGTTGATGATGGAAGCTCGAATGGTCTTTTTGCTAGATTGCAAGAGGCTTTTGAGGTAAGAGAAGAGGTTGTTTTGATCAAACATATTGTTAATATGGGGCAGGGAGCTGCTTTGCAAACAGGATTTTCATATATTCAACATCAGGTTCCTTCTGCTCAGTTTGTGGTGACTTTTGACTCTGATGGGCAACATTTGCTTAGTGATTTGCCAGGATTTTTGCAGCCATTTGAGCAAGATGAGCATTTAGAGGTGGCTTTGGGGTCAAGATTTATGGGGAAGGCTGTTAATATCCCAGTTATGAAGGTACTTACTCTCAAGATTTGAATTTTGTTCACTTTTATTTTTAGTGGAATGTGGCTTAGCGATACGCATAATGGCTATAGAGTGATGAAAAGGTCCGTTTTGCCTAAGCTTAAGTTGACTTTTAATGGAATGGAGCATGCTTCTGAAATCCTTGAATTGATTGGTCAGCAGGGAATTAAGTATGTCGAAGTTCCAAATACGATTTTGTATACGGAATATAGTATGGCAAGAGGGCAAAAGCTTTCAAATAGTTTGAAAATTGTTAAAAATTTGTTGATGAATAAACTTTTTGGGAGCTAGTTTTTAGTGTAATTTTGAGGAGATGCTTGAAAAGGTAAAATCAGAGACGATATGAATGATTTTAATTGTCTTAGTTCTTACTTGGTTTTTTTCTGTATTCCTTACTCCAAAAGATAAGAAAAAGCTTTGGAAGCTTTTAAAAAGTTCACTTTCTCTCTCTGATCAAAAACCGAGAAGAAAAAAAACTTCTCAACAAAAACAATCAAGGAAGAAAAATCAGACTTCATCTTTTGTTCTTCCTGAAGGTTTTAAGCTTTGGGGAGAAGAGATAAGTACTCAGAAAATGCCGTCTTTTAATAGTGAGAGAGATTATCTAAATTGGGTAGATGGTGAATTAAGGAGTAAGGCTGAGCCTTTGATAGATCATTATTGTAAAAGGATCGGTTTTGCTCAGGTATCTTTGGTTATCAAGGCTGCAAAAAGTAAGCGAGGACATTGCAAGAAAGGAAGAGGAAAGTCAGAGATTATGATCAATAGGGCCTTGGTTTTTTTGCCTGAAAAGTATTTGGAAGAGGTTGTTGTGCATGAAGTCGCACATCTCAAATTCCCCCATCATCAGAAAGATTTTCGAGATCTTGTTATTGAACTTCAGCCAGAGAATAAAATTTTGAACAAAGAACTGAATAAGCAGTATGGATGGATTACGAGAAATGGAGATGTCTTTGGAATGAAAGTAAAAAATTAAAAAAGAAATCAGATTTTTGATTTCTTTTTTTGTATTTTGGGAGTTTAAAGTTTGAGAAGATGAGGATCTTGTTCACTAGGTGTTTTCCCGTAATTTTTGATGACCTGATATGCATAATAGGAGATTGTTCATTGGATTCCTAGATAGAGAATAATGAGCGAGAAGATGAACTGTCCATTGTATGGAAGCAGTGCAAGGAGGTAGATATTGAGGAGCATTGCCATCAAAGATGAAAATAGCCGAAAGATGAGATCTGATTTTTTGAGATAGTTTGTTAGAGGGGCGTGATTTGCGTAAAGGATTGAGAGTCCACAGAGCATATTTCGTGAAATAAGTCGTGGAACTGCAGTTTGGAGTCCTGAGCTTCAGGTTTGATTTTGTTGTCCTAGTAGAAGAATAGAGATATAGAGCGAGAAGTTGATCACAAGAGAGAATGCAAACCTTGTGGCAGTACTAAACGCTTGAGTCTTTTTGAGGAAAAAGGCATTGAAAGCAAAGAGGACTATTCCTGTTCGATATCGTAGCTGAGGAAATGGATTTCCTCAAAAAAGTGGTAAAAGATAGCTTACAATTACTCCTAGGAGGAGGAATAGATTGAGGTATTCAATGCTAGAGTGCAGAAAGTGTGGACTTTCTTTGAGATCGCGGATGAAATCTTTTCGCCATTGAAAGGGATCAGGTTTTTCTTTTTGTAAGATTTTTTCTCATGCAAGGACTCTTCTTAATGAAATTTCTCTTTTTGTAGATGGTGTTTTGAATGTGTAGGAAAGAGCATAGGAGAGGAGAAGTAAGGCAAGCAAGATATTAATTAATCCAAAAGTGAAACCATACATTGTGTTGTCTTGAATCGCAAAGACTCCTCGTATAGAGCATATTAAAATCAGTAAAAGCTGACCGTAATATTGGTCTTTTTCAACAGGAAAATAGGGTCAAACTCCATGATAAATTATAGTGAAACTTAGTAAGAGTTCTAGGATTACTCGTCCAAACTGGTTAAGAAGTCAGAATGTCCCTACAGAAATAGTGTGATTTGCAAGGATGAGAAATGCTAAAAGAATTTGTCCATATTTGAAGAGATGTTTCCCATCGGTATAGTTGAGAACATAGGAAACTCCTCGTGCAATACTCGAAAGGAATAGGAGTGTCCAAAAAGCTCCTGCATTGCTAAAACCTATGAAAACAAAAATTCAGAAAAGACCTAGCATTACTAGGAGGGCGAGGAGGTAGAGTCAGTATTTTTCTCTTATTTCATTTTCTGGGAGGTTGATTTTGAAGTCGTAAAAGCCTTGTGAAAAAAAGAAAACGAGAAAAAAAAGTGGGAATAGTGCAAAGTATCGGAGGTTTATGAGGGAGAAAAAACTGATGAAAGCCCCACAAACGAGTAAGACGATGACATAAGACACGGCCTTTTGATTAAAAAATTAAAAGAGTTCTGAGGAAGGCTATGATGCTCATATAAAGCAAGAGGCCTCAAAAAAGCCATATTCCATAAGCATTTAGGCTTTGTGGTTTAACCTTATGGTTAAATATTCAGATGAGTAGGGCAAAAGGAGCAATGTAGAGGAGGGCAATTGCAAAATTTTTAACTCAGAATTCAATGCCTATAAATGGAGATAGTACCAGAAGTAATGCACATTCAATAATCATTAAGAGAGAGGTTGTTTCTAGTGCCTTACAGAAATTTTTAACAATAGCGAGTTTATTTTGGAATGCGAAGGTGAGATCTTTTTGAAGGTATTCAGAGAAGAGTTTGAGATACCCCAAGGAAACATACATAGACTCTTCTCTGGAGAGCTGAGCTCCAAGGGCTTGTAGAAGTTGTGCCTTAGCTAGTCTTGTTTGTTCTCTGATAATTTCTGTATTTTGGACTTGAGTTCATTCAAAGATAGGGAAAATCTTGTCAGCTTCGAGTCTTTCTAAGAGGAAATCTTGTGTAGCTACGATGAGGTTCATGGCTTTGTGGAGGTCTTCAATAATTTTATCGTAATTGGTAGCAAGACGGAGCTTTGAGATAATTCATCTCATGTCTTCAAGTTTTTTTCTTGTTATGGGCTCGATTTTATCCCCTCAGATTGCTTGTACTTGTTCAATTTGATTGATGATTTCCTCGATAGCGTGGTAGGCTTTTTGGAGACGAGGATCGCTAAGGTTTGCTTCAGCTTTTTGTTTTTTTCTTTTTGTTCTCTAATTTTTTGGAGTTCTGCTTGATGTGCTTGATTTCATTTTACGATAAGATCCTGGTATTCGATAGGGGAGAGCGGATGCTTTGTATCGTTTACTTCGATGAGAGTGAGTTCAAGTGGGATGACATTATCAAGACAGGATTGTACAGAGTCAAATTGGGTAATGATTTTGAACTGGAACTCTTTAAATTGGATAACCATATAAACAGATCCAAAGTTTTGTGGATCTTTAGTGTATTCTTCAAGTGAAAGGGTAATTGCTTTGTGAAAATTGAGAAAATCTTTAATCTGCGAGATGTCTTCAGCCTCGAAGAGGAGATCGAGGGTGTAGTTTTTTTCAGAAATATCTTTGATCCCGATGAAATGAAAAAACATAGGTACAAAATAGCGGTAAAAACTAGGAACTTTTTCCTGTATAGCTATTTTATATTGAAAAATGAAAAAAAATCAATATATACCAGCACAGAATCTTTCTTTTTTCAACCAAAAATGAAAAAAAGTGAAAAAAATCAGATTTTTTTGTTTTTTTTTGCTTAAAAAGATATACTTAAGGAGAATTTCAAAATACTGGAAGAAGCTAGAATTTTGAAAATTAACTGCCAAGCAGAACTTTTATCCTTAAATAAAACAAAAATGAGTGAAAATGCTGTAAATAATGCAGGATTTGTGTTGGATCATTATTTTGATGAGCAGACGATGTCTCTTCATCTCAAAGCAAATCGTCCTATCCTTCGTAAAAAAGGTAAGCCTGGAGAGCGAAAACCCGTTGTTGATCCAAATGAGATTATGACTAAAGAGGGATTGCTGGCATTGATTGATGAACTTTTTAGGGAGGTAGAGACTAGAGAAGATGCCTTCTTAGAGATCAATAGAGAACTATCAAAGGTGCTGCAGGTTGGACCTTATAGAATTGTGATTGTATATGCTCCGCTCTCAGATGGAATTGAAATGACCGTTGTGAGACCAGTGAAAAAAATGACTATGGAGGAATATAATCTGGATCCAGAACTTTTTGATTTGCTAAGAAACAAGGCTCAAGGAATTTTGATTTCAGGAGCTCCAGGAAGTGGAAAATCGACTTTTGCAGGTGCGTTGATCGATGTCTATCATGCTGATAATCATATTATTAAAACCATTGAATCTCCTCGTGATCTGATGTTGAATGATGATATTGTTCAGTATTCGTTTACTTATGGTAGTCATGATGAGGTAAGAGATATTCTCTTGTTGTCTAGACCTGATTATACTATTTATGATGAAGTAAGAAATAAGCCTGACTTTAACCTTTATAAGGATCTGAGACTGACAGGAATTGGATTGGTCGGAGTTATCCATGCTACTAAGCCAATTGATTCTATTCAGAGATTTATTGGAAGTGTGGAAATGGGAATCATCCCTCAGGTAATTGATACGGTTCTTTTTATTGATAAAGGGCAGGTGGCTGAGGTATTGCAACTTGAATTAACTGCAAAAGTCCCAGAAGGAATGCTTTCTGAAGAATTGGCTAGACCGGTGATTGTGGTAAGCAGTTTTTTGCAGAAGAAACCGCTTTATGAAATCTATACTTTTGGAGAGCAGGTTGTAGTAATGCCAATCCAGACTGATGAAAAGGGGAATCCTAAGACTCCAAGCAAGACTCAAGTAGTCTCTGAGTATGCAAAAGAGGGTATTCAGAGAAAGCTTAGTCAGAATTTGCCTTGTGATTTCCATATCCAGATCAAAGGAAGCGAACTTGAACTGTATGTCCCAGAATATTATAAGTGAAAGGTAATTGGAAAAGGAGGGGCGTGAATTAATGGATTAGAAAAAGAAATCTGACTCAGGATCCATGTAAAAACCTTTTCAGAGTTGCCATTGCTTGATGTGAAGGTAGATATTGCTGGAGGTAATAAGAAAAATGAGCCTCTTGTAATTGCGCTTCCTCAGGAATATGCAAACAAGACGATGGCATTGCTCGTTGATGATGGTTTGCTTTATGCAAAGACTAATTCTCAAGCAAATATCGTAATCAATACTAAGGAGCTTATTACTTTGATTAGGAGAAAGGGATTTGTCCTCGTAGATAATTAAGATTGGTATTGGGAATATCATCTTCCCTAATCTCTAGGATAAGTGGAATGTTGCGTCAGGATTTTAAGTTTTTTTTGAAAATTATAGCCGTGAAAGCGGATATTTAATTCTTTTTTTGTGTGAGTGAAATGAATAACTTTAGGTTTACCAAAATTATTGCTGGAGTGAGTCCTACTTTGGCTAAAGAAACCGTTCTTTCTAAAATCATCAATATGGTGGATGTTTTTAGAATTACGCTTTCAAAGGGGTATGATGACAATAATAAAAAGTATATTGATACCTTGATGAAGCTAGATAATAGCAAGACAATTCTTTTGGAGACGAAAGGGATCGATATTAGAGTAAAAAATACATTAAATATCCCTGTTAAAGTCTGAGATAAACTAGTTTTTGAGTACTCAGAATATACTCAGGATACTGATGCAAAGATTTATGTGGACTATGCAGACCTTGGAAATCTCAATGAGGGTGACGAAATTTATGCGCAGCAAAGTGGTATTGTTTTTAAAGTGACGAGAGCTTATGGAGATATTGCTGAAACAGAGGTAGTAAAAGCAAGTCGTAATGAACTTTTGCATTTTGATAGAATTTTGTTCGATGGATTGGATGCAGAATTTTTTAATCTGAGTGAGAGGGACAAGAAGGATATCCTTTGGGGGTTAGAATATGGTGCTCATATTATAGGATTAGCTTGTGCAAGTAATGCAGAGCAGATTGAAAATCTTAGAACATTCCTAGATTGGAATAATGCAAAAAATATGAAGGTTTTTTCAAAAATTGAAACAAAAGCCTGACTCAAGAATTTGGTAGAAGTGGTAGAGGCTTCTGATGGAATTATTTTTGCTCCGGATATGTTTGAGGAGTGTAAGAATGATCCTGAAGTTGTTTTGTCTACTATTAGACAGATTAAACAAATGGGAAAACCAGTTTTGCTCTCCTTTTCTAAAGTGCCATATGGAGAGGGTTATCTTGAATATTTTAATACAAGGATTGCTCCTTTGTATAATGAAGGAATCGATGGAGTCTTGATGGAAACTTTTGTTTGGGAAGATGACGTATATGATTCTATAGAAAAGGTTGGTGATGCATTAAGTGCCTTGGAGGATACTATGCAACCAAAAGACTTGGTAAGATTTGATCAGAAGGGGGAATTTGAAGTGAGAGATTATATTATCTATAATGCATTTAGGACAACTAAAGAGCTTGATATTACAGCGATTATTTGTTTTAGTGATAATGGATATACGGCAGCAAGACTTGCTTCTTTGAGTCCGAACATTCCAATTCTTGCCTTTACTCAGTCGACAGATACTTATAGGTTCTTTAGTTTGGTTTGGGGAACAAAGGGGTACAAGATTTCTCAGTCTTTCAACTATGAGAATCTCAAGAGAATTGGAAAGGAGATGATTAGAATTATCTTTAAGGGGAATATTTCTCTTGATGATAAGATTTTGATTGTTCAGGCAAATGAAAATCTCAACGGAGATAAGAATGATATGATCAATGGATGTGAGGTTTATAACTTTAAGAATATTTAAGTTTCGAGAAAAAGAGAAAACAAGACTAAAGTCTGACTTTGGTCTTTTTTTTGAGAGTGATTTTTTTTTGATATGCAACATCGTCTATCAGCAAATGGAGAGATAAGGGAACAGCTTTGAGATCCAGCGAATCTTCCAACAAGAAGGTAAATATTCTTATGCATTCTTTGTGAAAAGAGTTGATGGAGCTATCTATTCTCGAATCTCTCGACAAGGGTTTTCTGTGAATGTGAAACTGCCTGTTTGGATTCTAGGAAATGCCTAGAGAGTTTTTCTATAAACGAATTTTACAAGTCTTTATTTGGAAATTTCAAATGATAGCCTCTTTTTTGTTTGTGAGTAATTTTTCATTTTCTTCTGAATAGATATGGTCTGGATTGTTTTTATATTTCTCAAGCAAGGATCAAGAAGTATATTTTTTTACAGTAAT
>JABCPD020000037.1 GCA_013333295.2 candidate division SR1 bacterium
AAAAAATTGGTTGCCAAAAGTCAGACTTTTCGTTCTTTTTTCTTAATTTGTCTCACAAAAACCAACACTTGAGCTACAAAAATCATTATTCCCTCAAAAATCATCGACAAAAAGTTGGTATTAACTCTCAAGATTTGATCTACCTTTGGATATACATGAACAAGATGAAAAGTTCTAAAAATCTGACCAAGCCAAACTGGTAAACCCTCTACAGGGATACCATAAAGCTCTTGATTGAGAAAATTACCAAACCTTCCTAAAAAGATCCCCAAAGGTACAACGAGCAAAATCACATCAAAAAGGGTTAAAAAATCCTTCCAAGTTAACTTTTTAATCCAAAACAAAATCCCAACAGAACTTACAACTCCCAGAATTCCACCAATAAAGGACATTCCGCCTTCCCAAATTTTGAAAATATCTCTCCAATGCTCAAAATAGTATCCCTCACCATAAATCAACACATGACCTAGCCTTCCTCCTACAATAACTCAAAGCGCAATACTCAAAATTAAATCCTCCAGCCCTTCAGTCAAAAAATACTGAACCTTTGGCATGGTTTCAAAGATCTTTCTCTTCCCGATCCACCCCAAAACGATATATCCCAATGCAAAAGCCATTGCATAAAAAATCCCATATCGATAAATTGACCAACCAAAGATCTCAAAAGCCACCATTTTACTGGAAAAAAAACATAAAAACTTAATTTAGTGTATTATTCTCCCCTGCACTTGCAATGTATTTTTATTTTTTAAATAAAGTAATACAAAACAATATTTTTGCTTTTTTAGAGATATTAGCTATAATTAGTTTAGATTTTATCACTCAAGAAAAAATAATGTCTACTCTTGTCAAATCAATAATAGAAACCACAGAAATCAACAGCCTAAAACCTGATTTTTCAGTTTTAAAAATTATACCAAAAGACATAGCTAGACAGAGTCAGACACTCATTTTCTCATCACCAAACAAGCACAGCCTTCAACTCCTTACCACCAACAACTTTCCAGAACAAACGCAACATCTTATCACTCAACTACAATCAAAAGGCTACCAAACACAACTGTTTTATACTACAATTGAAGGTTTCTCTCAAGCTCTCAATCGATATGAAGAACTTTCTGAGCAAGAACATCTCGCCTTTCTTCAATCTGAAAAAGAAAAAAAAGCTGACTGAAAGTCTGCAATCTCATTTTTGAACGAACTCTATGAAAAAAGAGACACTATGGAACCATGAGAATTTATCAAAGAAATCATCAGACTATCTTTTCAAGCGGGAACATCAGACCTACACTTCCAAGCAGAAGAATCAGGTATTTTCCTTAGACTCAGACTTGATGGAGTGCTCATGCAAGTCTTAAAATTCACTCACGAAGAATTCCGAAAATATATGCAAAAAATCAAGTTCATCTCAGGAGTAAAGATGAATATAGACTACATTCCTCAAGATGGAAGATTTTCCTTCCAAGCATCAGACAAAGACTGAAATCTCAGAACTATCGATGCCAGAATCAGCTTTATGCCTGGTATAAAAACAGAAAACATCGTTATCAGATTTCTTGACGCTCAAAAAAGCGTAGATAGTTTTGAAGAAATCTGACTTTCTCCAGATCAAATCTCACTTCTAGAAGATAATATTCATAAAACTTCAGGAATTATTATTATCACAGGTCCAACCTGATCTTGAAAAACCACAACACTCTACACCACACTCAAAAAACTTAATGATGGGACAAAAAAGATTATCACTCTCGAGGATCCGATAGAGTATAAAATTGCCGGTCTTCAGCAATCGCAAATCAATTATGACAAAGGCTATGATTACGAAACAGGCTTCAAAGCTATTCTCAGACAAGATCCTGATATTATTTTAGTAGGAGAAACGAGAACAAAAGAAACAGCCCAGATTGCGATCAATGCTTCTTTGACTGGACATTTGGTTTTTACTACTCTCCATACCAATTCAGTTTTTGAGTCACTTTCAAGGCTCATGAATATGGGGATAGAACCTTACCTCCTCACCCCAGCCTTACAGCTACTTTTGGGGCAGAGACTTGTTCGTAAAGTTTGTCCTCATTGTGGAAAATGGGAGAATGCAAGCGCAGAAGAAGATATGGAAATTAGAAAAAAGCTGACTGAAATCCAGCAAACCCACCCTGAACTCGGAACAAACTACCAAGGAAAAATTTTTCGCTGAAGTGGTTGTGAACACTGTAATAATAGGGGTTATCTTGGAAGAATTGCAATCCTAGAAATACTAGAAATCAATGACAAAATCAGAGCAAAACTGATGAGTGGCATGCAA
The DNA here is from genome assembly GCA_013333295.2 of candidate division SR1 bacterium. Classification (GTDB taxonomy): domain Bacteria; phylum Patescibacteriota; class Gracilibacteria; order Absconditabacterales; family Absconditicoccaceae; genus HOT-345. Next base: position 2,303 of record JABCPD020000037.1, read on the forward strand.
GGCGACAACCTCCTTCCTCTAGCAAAATCCTTTGGATTTATCAGTATGCAAGAAGATTGAATATTGAAAGTAGTAGAAGGGATTACTGATCTAAAAGAACTCCATAGAGTTTTGTATTAATCTCACGATAAAAATTTTAGCATACTACCAAAAAAGAATGAAAATAACTATTCATAATCCAATACTCATCTTAGCTAAAACACTTTTTTCTCTACTAAAAAAAATAAATCTAAAAATAGGAAGAGACATGAATGAATGAATGA
>JABCPD020000038.1 GCA_013333295.2 candidate division SR1 bacterium
CGGCAATTCCCTCCATTCAGCAATGAGGTGTTGATCTGCGAGTACAGAAGGCGATACAAGATTGATTCTGGTCATAGGCATTTGTAAGTAAAAGAAAACTACTCCTTCGATTTTCTGTAATATCAGAGTAGTTTTCAGATTCGGTTTAGTCTTGTCAATTTTCAGAAGTTTCCATGTTTTCTTCTTTCTCTTCTTCAACAGGCATATCGAAGAGTCCTCATTCAGATTTTTCTGCTTTTTTCTTTTCCTCCTTATATTTAAGGTTCTCAGATTTCTCTTCTCGAGGGCGATATACGACATCGATCTTTTGATCTACCATCTTGTAAAGAGGAGTTTCTGGCTCATCAAGAGAAATATCATTGGAATGAAGTGTCTTGAGGCTACCATCTGAGAATCTAATTCTCACAGCACCCTCGATGATTGAAATTCCACCTTCAAGCTTTTCGTTTCCTGTCATCACTACTTGTCCTTTTCTAGCTCTCTTTCGCAGTTTAAGGTCTTCAAGAGAAAGGAGTTTTCCATTCTTGTCTGAATAGATAAGAATAAATGGTTCATCGGTATGCAAGAACATGTTAGCTACTTGATCTCCTTCTTGAAGCTCGATAGCCTTGACCCCACCTGCAGTTTTCCCCATAGGACGAACCTCATCAGACTTAAAGAGCAACATTCGTCCTTGTTGAGAGAGAACTCCTATATTTTCTCAGTCAGAAACTGGCAACACCTTCAGAATTTTTTCTCCTTTTTCAAGTCCCATAATAGTTGTTGGGAACTTCTTGAAGCTCAGAACAAGTTCTTTTTTGATCTTTTTGATACTATTTTGATTGGTAAGGAATACCAAATAATCATAATGGAAATGCAAAGTCTTTGCAAAGACAATCTTTCCCTTAAGAGAAAAATGCTGTTTGATATCAAGCGATTGCTTTGCCATAGTAAACTGACCAAAGTCCTTGAGTCTCTGCACTACAAGCTCTCCCTGATCGGTGATGACCACAAGTTGATCTTGGTTGTGAGTATAGATAAGATCAAGAGTTTCATCTGGGATATTTTGGATTCTTGTCTGATAAAGCACTCTGAGTGAAAAATCATTTCCAATCCAACAAATCACATCTTCCTTGAGTCTATCTGCTGCTTTTTGGAATTCCTTAAGACTTCCGCTGATATTATACACAGAAAGGTCATTAGAAAGCTCAGTTCTTCTCTCGTCTCCGTGTTTTTTCTTCATATATTCAAACTCTTCAGCTACAACCTGATCAAGTTTCTCTGGATCAGAAATAATTGCCTCTAAATATTCAATAACTTTAATCTTTTCATCAATTTCATCTGAAATTTTTTGAATTTCAAGTCCAACGAGTGATTGCAATCTCATCAAGAGAATATATTCAGCCTGTTTTTCAGAGAATCCAAACTTATCCATAAGGTTTTGACGAGCATCATTTTTAGATTCTGAATGCTTAATAGTATCAATTACTTCATCGATAATATCAATCGCCTTCTTGAGACCTTCGAGGATATGGAGGCTGTCTTTTGCCTTATTGAGCTGAAAAACAGATCTACGATATACGACATCTCTTCTAAAAGTTACGAACTCCATCAAAAGATCCTTGATATTTAAGAGTCTTGGCTGAGTTCCCTTTTCTATAAGAGAGACATTGTTGAGATTGAAATTGGTTTGCAAGTCGGTGAATTTGTAAATCTGCATCAAAATTGCTTCAGGATCTACCCCTTTTTTCAAATAGATAGCAATTCTGATTCTATCTCTATTGGATTCATCACGGATATCGTTGATCCCTTCGATTTTTTTGTCGACTACGAGTTCTCCGATTTTGGAAACAAGGCTAGATTTATTGACCAAATATGGGATTTCATCAATTACAATGACATGTGCTCCTTCATAAATTTCTTCATGAGTCTTTCCACGCACAATAATTCCTCACTTTCCTTTTTTGTAAACTTCAAGAATATTATTGCTATCAAAGATTATTCCTCCTGTTGGGAAGTCTGGACCTTTGATAATTTGCATAATCTCTTCAATAGAGACAGAGTAAGGCTTTCTTATTTCAGCTCCTGATTCATCATAAGCGATAATATCAGACTTTCCTTCTTTTTGCAAAAGGAGAAGTGATGCATCTAGTACTTCATTAAGGTTATGAGGAGCCATATTGGTTGCCATACCTACGGCAATTCCCATCGTACCATTACAGAGATGATTTGGAAATTTTGTCGCAAGCATAACTGGTTCCTTAAGAGATCCATCAAAGTTATCTCTCCAATCAACCGTATCTTGCTCAAGATCTGCAAGCATTTCCTCAGCAATTTTGGTCAATCTTGCCTCGGTATACCTCATCGCAGCAGCTCCATCACCATCGATCGAACCGAAGTTTCCCTGCCCATCAACGAGCGGATATCTCATAGACCAAGGTTGAGCAAGTCTTACCATTGCCTCATAAATAGAAGAATCTCCATGTGGATGGTATTTACCCATTACATCTCCGACAATTCTCGCAGATTTTTTATGCTTTTGGTTGTAGAAGTTATTATTTTCATACATTCCATAAAGAATTCTTCTCAATACGGGTTTAAATCCATCTCTGGTATCTGGCAAAGCACGAGCAACGATCACTGACATCGCATAATCGATATAAGACTGAGTAATTTCTTTCTCGATAGGATGATGATTGATCTTTTCGTGCCTAGTAAAAAGCTCTTCCTGATTGCTCATATTCATATAAGGAAAAGATAAAAAAGATAAAAAGTCTGATTTTTGATTTTATTCAAATTAAGAGTTATTTCTTCAATATTTTAGAAATCCCAGTTCTGATTGCAAGGAGAAATCCATTTTCTTCTTTTTCATATATTGACTTTTAAAAACATTATATATAATATATTTATCTATTTTTCTAGATGAGATTTTCAGCTTATAACAACCAAAAGAATCTCTCCTCATAAAAAACACCTAGAAAACTTGATTTAAAGAACAAAATCTCTATTATTTATATGTTAAATAAAAATATATAAAACATGACTAAAGAAAGGTTTGAAACTCGAAGGGCAGCCCTACGTGCGCTATGTAAATATCCTGGAAACCAAGTTGTTGAGAAAGATGGTAAGTACTATCTAGAGTACAATCCAACTCTCTTAAACAATATGAGAAAATCCGAAATGAGAAGGGCTTTTAGAGGAAGAATTCTTCCAAAATGGATCCCTCTTTTATTCCTGGAAATATTAGGGATTAGGACACTCCACCTATGGCAAATCTCCCTCGAGAACGTGATAGTTTACCTTAATTTAGGTAACTACTAGAAAAAACTAGAGGATATCTCTCTAGGTAAAAAGCTCTTTCGTTTTCGTTAGAGCTTTTTCTTTTTTTGTATTTTTTAGTTTTTAAAAAACCTTTCTCTAAAGAAAGGCCTTGTTATATTTAATAATGATATTTTTTCCCTGTTCGGAGTGTCGTCACTCTATACAGTTGCTCAATCAAAGTAAGCTTTGCTAATCCATGAGGGAGTGTAATCGCCCCAAAAGAAAGCTTTTTGATCTGAGGAAATGCAGACACTAACTGATCTTCATCTACTCCATAAGGTCAACCAATGATAAACACGGTTTCCTTTGCTTTAAGATTTTGAGAAAGCTGAATCGTATCTCGTTTTTCTCATTCTTTGATCATCAGGATTTTTTGAGCCGAAGAATACTTTTTGGACAAGACTTCAATCAGACTTTTAGTTTCTTTTTGGATTACAAGATGATGATTATCATCTTTGAATGGCTTGAGATTTTCTATTTTAAGATCTTTACCCAGTCTTTTACAATACTCTTCGATAGCTGAAGAGAAATGCTTATCTGAATCTGCAATACATACAATAGTAAACATCCTAAAACTAAAAAGTAAAAACACTATTTCTTGGCATTTGCAATACTATCATAAGCAACTCTCATTTCCTCAATCTTCTTTTTAGTCTTAATGGCAACTTCCTCCGATTGAGTAACTACGGACTTTTCATACAGAAAGTTTGTAACCTGTCAAAATACTTCATCTGTCGTCCCTACGAACTCATGATTGTCAAATCCATCTCCATCTAGAGTAGCTATACATTTATCTCCAACTTTCCTAATCTCAACATTATACTGATATCTAGTCGGGTCAGCAGAACCATTAGAATGAACATATTCAAATCCAGCAGTAACAGCATCTCCAGAAGCCTTAACTTCAGAGCTATTACATGAAGTAAGAACTCCTGACAGTGCTGTAACCGTTGCCATGGTAGCTACTACTTTTTTAGGTACTGTTTTTGCTTTTTCTACACCTTTTACAAGAAGCTCTTTTACATTAATTCCCATGAGTATATTGCTTAGAAAATAAATACAGATTTATTATACTTCTTTTGGGCAAAAATTGCAAATCTTAATAGAGAATATATTTATCATCTACTCCCTCATAATAACTCTTGATTCTCAATACGTCTCCTTTCATCATACCTTCATCTTCCAAAAGCTGGATAAATCCCCTACTTTGCATCTGAGCTCGGAAATAGCTTTCTGCCTCATCGTTTCCTCGAGGGATAGTAAATACCATCTTGGTAATCTCACGATTTTGGATATATCGGACTTTTGAGAAACGGGACTCCAGTTCATTTATATAACCTTCCTCAATGAGCATTGGTTTTTCTTCTTCGGTAATTTCAGTAATGAGCTCTGATTCTTCATCTTCTTCCTCTTGTAACTCAGAATAATCCTGATGAAAAAGTTCGAAATCATAACTTGATTCAGTCTTTTTGATAAGTTCAGCAAACTTTCTAAGCAACTCCCCTACTCCGTAATACGTTCCCGCAGAGGTAAGGAAGATATTATTCTCCAAAAGTTGAATATCCAATCTTGGCAGAGACTTGCTTGAGAGGAATTCATTAACTCGATCAAAGAAAACTTTTTTGTATTCGGCAAGAATCTCCTCATCATTGATAAGATCCCACTTATTAAAGATAAACAAGATCTTTTTGGTTAGGATAACTTCATCATCTTTTGCAACCTCAAAAGAGATCAAACCATTTTCTTCTCTAAATACAAATGACAAATCTCCCTCTTCTTCCGAGAATTTTTTGGTCAAATAGATCATAATTTCTTCAATAAGCTGCACAGTTTCCTCAATTCCCGACTCAAATCTTGAAAGGTCCGCAACAAACGCAAAAACTCTCGACTTGAGAACATGCCTAAGGAAAGCATTTCCAAGTCCCTTTCCATCACTCGCCCCTTCAATCAAACCTGGAATATCAATAACATTGAAACGAAAATCACCAACCGAAACCGAAGCCAGATTTGGGACTAATGTCGTAAAAGGATAATCTGCAACTTTTGCCTTTACATCTGCCATACAGTTGATCAATGAAGACTTTCCTACACTTGGATTACCAATAAGCCCAACATCTGCAAGAAGCTGGAGTTCAAGGGTAACTTCCTTTTCATGTCCTGGTTCTCCTAATAGGTAAAAATTAGGATACTGATTGATAGAATCTTTGAAATGAATATTCCCCTTTCCTCACTCCCCTCCTGAAAGGATCTCGATTTTTTGTCCGTCGTACTCCATCTGAGCAAGAATTTTTCCAGTCTCGGTATCCTTAATCATCGTACCTACAGGGACTACTAATTCCAAATTGGATCCATGAGCTCCGTACTGATCCTTAGTCCTTCCTGGTTCTCAGGCTTTTGCTTTAAAGATCTTTTTGTACTTGTAGTCGATGAGGGTATTTTCATCTTTAGAAGCGCGGAAATACACACTTCCCCCATCTCCTCAGTCTCCTCCTGAAGGACCTCCAAAAGGAATTCCACTCTCTCTTCTTCCTGAGGCTATACCATCTCCTCATTTCCCTGATGCGATAAAGATTTTGACTTCGTCGTAAAACTGCATAAGCTTAAAAAAGTATAAAAATCCTGATGTATAATAATGTTTGTAAGTATAGAGTTTGGCTTGTATTTTGCAAGAAATAATTGATTTTTACTCCAAAAACAGGAAAGAAAATTCTATACCTTCTCTCTTATCCTCCTAAGAAAAACAAATATTTCAAACTACTTCACATAACGAATTTCACTCCCCACTTTGAGATCCTGCCCATCAAGTGATTCCAAAATTTGATCCATCATGATCTCATCTTCCTCATCGATTTCTGGGCAATGCAAGAAAGGTCGCACTGCGAAAGCTCGCTCTCCCTTGCTCGTTGATCGAATATCGGTGATTGTTCAGAACTTTTCTGTACCTTTTTGAGCTTCTTGCCTCGCATCGTAAAGTGAGGTAACGAGTTTTTTGGCTTCAAGGAAACGGGAACGAATCAATTTATCTTCGACTTTGTCAGGAAGAGCATTTGAGGGAGCAAGCGGCTCATCATGGTACTCAAAGAGTGCAATATTATCAAACCAATCTTGCCCTATAAAATCCATCAAAAGTCTGAAGTCCTCCTCGGTCTCCCCTGGAAATCCGACGATAAAATTTGTTCTGATATAATAATTTTCAAAATTCTCTTTGATAAAATGCAGGAGCTGAAGCGTCATTTCATGATTGTAAAATCTGCCCATAGATTTGAGGATTTTGGGAGAGGCATGCTGAAGTGGAAGATCAAAATACGGGATAAATTTGCTGAGTTGAGTCAGTCTTTCCAAGTGTTTTTTGGTCAAGATGTCAGGATAGAGATAGAGCACTCTATAACGGAAATCTCATGGGATTTGATCAATAGCTTCCAAAAGATCAAAAAGTCTGGCTTTACCATACAGATCAACGCCGTATCTGGTCGAGTCTTGAGCAATCAAGATCAACTCTTTAACTCACTGAGCGATCAGATTTTTTGCTTCTTGAACAAGGGTTTCAATAGAGAGAGAAGTTTGTTTTCCTCTGATCTTTGGGATAATACAAAAAGCACAAGAATTGTTGCATCATTCGGCGATTTTGAGATATTCAAAACCTAGGTCAATATTGGTATAAGCTCTCGTATTATTTGGCCACTCAAAGTTTTCCGTTACAGGCAGCTCTTTACTCTTATCAAGCATCTCTGGAGAAAAATGTGCAAGTTGTCCTCGAGAAAGAAAAGATACATCAGGATGATTTTTGAAAGTAGTTCGTTCCTGAGTTTCCTGGTCAGAGAGTTTGGCTTCAAGTGCAATTTTTTCAAAATATTGAACAGCGCACCCTAAAAGACAGACTTTTTTCTTCTTTCTCAAAAGTTTCTTGATAACTTGAAACATCTCATTTCTCCCAGAACTGATGAAACCGCAAGTATTGAGAAAAACAAGCTCGACTTCCTCAGAATACGGATCTACTCCATAATAAAACGCTTCTGGTCGTTTTTCAAGGATTCTTCCCAAAAGGAATTGGGTATCTACAAGATTTTTGGTACATCAAAGATTGATAAAAGAAAAAAACATCTGCATACAATGATAATAAAATACAGCTCTAGTCTATAGATCTACTCTAAAGATTCAAGTGAGAAAGCTTATCCGAAGATTTCTCTTTTTCAAAAAATCCCGCAGAATGTGCGAGATTCAATAATTATTGTTGGCTATAATAATTTCGAGCATCCTGAATCGCCTGCATAATTGAACGCTGAGCCTCTCGAGACAAAAGCTGTTTTGCTTTGGTTGGATTTGCAACAGAAACCGCCACGTCTCCATCTCTTCTTTCTCACATCTCAACTTGGATTTCTTCACCAGTAATATTTTGCACCAAGGCAATCATTTCTTGAACAGACTTTCCAATTCCCGTACCGATATTGAAAACTTCAAAAAGACTAAAATCAGATTTTTCTTCTTGGTTTTCTTCTTGTTGAGCGAGAAGGTATTCAAAACTCGCAAGATGCGCTTGAGCAAGATCTTCAATATGAATATAATCTCTAATACAAGTTCCATCTGGAGTAGGATAGTCATTACCAAAAACCGTAATTTTTTCGATCTCCTTTTTGGCTACTCTGAGCAAAAACGGAAGCAAGTTTGTAGGGATTCCCTTTGGATTTTCTCAAAGAAGTCCAGAACTATGAGCCCCAATTGGATTAAAATATCTAAGCACTACAGAACGAAATTGTTTGTGCATAACCATATCTTTGAGGATATACTCCATCACAAGTTTGGTTGTTCCATAAGGATTAGTCGTATTAGTACGATCTGTCTCGGTAAATGGAGGAATATTTTTCTCTGCATCATAAACAGTTGCTGATGAAGAGAAGAGAATATTTTTCAATCCAACATTATTCATCACCTCAAGGAGATTGATCGTTCCCATGATATTGTTTTCATAGTAGAGGAAAGGATCATGACAACTCTCTCCTACTGCCTTTTTTGCTGCAAAGTGGATCACTCCAATAAATTCATGCTCTTCAAAGATTTTTTTGAGCAAATCTGCATCTCTCACATCTCACTCATACAGAGGCAACTCATATCCGAGCAAAGAAAGAAATCAGTTTTGAACCTGATCTTTGTATGCATTTGAGAGATTATCGAGAAGGATTGGCTCATATCCTGCCTGTGCAAAAACAAGTGCTGTATGAGACCCAATATATCCTAATCCTCCAGTAATCAAGATTTTTTTGGAATTCATCAATTAGAATTGATATAAAATTTTGTCGTGATACTATACTCATTATACTATCAATGTCAAGCGAAAGATTAGAGTCAGATTTTTGAGTGCCTTTTTTACAATTAAGAAGCAATATTTATAGAGAATAGGCTCATCTATCTAAAAAACACCGCCTTGACTTTAAAAAGAGAATTTCTACACTCTCAGTTTGAGAACTATAGTTCTTTTTATTCTTAAACCGAAACACGCCATGAAAAAGATTCTGACGCTTGTCCTAATGTTACTTTTGATATGAGGGCTAAGTTTGGCAAACCAAGTGCCTCAAGCCAGATACTATGACGATGAGTATTTTGATGATGATCGCTACGAGAGTGACTATGATTATGATGACTATCTAGAAGATAAATACGAGAGAGAGGCGTATCTTAGAGCTCAAGCTCAATACAGAAACAGAACGCAGCAAACTCCTCTTAGCACAAATAACACTCTTAGAACAAACTCTGGAGACACCTTATCTCAACTTGCAAATACAGCAGATCTCTTTGATACCTGTGAAATCAATGGAGTACCTGTTTCTTGTCAAGAATTGATAAATAAAGGAAATCAAATTATCTCTCAAACTCCAATACTTCGCTGACTTTTTTGAGATGTGAATGGATTCTTTCGATTTATAGCGCTCTTTACAATTTTTGGAGGACTTATTTCACTTGCAGGATTTATCTTTGTAGTCTGGATGCTTATCGATCTCTTCAAGTATCAGAAAGAAGATACGGTTGCTTGGCTGCTTGTAATTATCTTCATCCCTCTTGTATGATCTCTCCTCTATTACTTTATCGCCAAGAGATCAAGGGCTAAAACTGAAGAAATAAACACTACTTCGAAATCTTCTCAAACATCCAATAAAAATTCAGAAATTATTGATGTTGACTAATATTGAGAATAACGCTTCAATGATTGAGGCGTTTTTTCTACTAAAAAAAAGAGGAAAAAGTCTGACTTCTCTCTTTTTTTTAAGATTTATTCTTTTTTGATACACGTTTGACTGATTTTTGAAAATCGGTTTTCATCTGCTGTTTACGATAATAATTGGCAAAACGATGGGCCTCATTTCTCAGCTTGATAAGGAGTTTATCGCTCTCATCGTAAACCAAAGAATATTCGTGAATTTCTCAAAAATCCCATACATAAAGTGTCTCTCATACAAGAGAATCAGATTTTTTGCTTTTTTGTCCAATATGGGCTGTTGATCTCGCTTCTCCCTTTCCCAGCGCTGCAAACTGGACTTGAGATCGCAATTTTTGAAAATGAGGATATTTTTGCACTAAATCAGACAAGATTCCTAGCTGTCCTTTCCCTCCATCAAGAATAAAAAGATCTGGAAGCTGATCCAAGTCAGGATTTTGCTCATTGAGCTTAAATCTCCTTGTCAAAACTTCTTGCAGTGCGAGATAATCATCATTTTTGACAGAGGTGATCTTATATTTACGATAAAGTTTTTTTTCCTCTAAGCCACCGATCATACATGGCAGTCATCAGCTCGTATAATCTCCACTCAAATGAGAAATATCCAAACACTCAATATGATAAGGGAATTTACTCAAGTGATAACGCGATTGCAAAGTTCTCAGAAGATCATTCATTACACTATCGCCCTTCATCGTCTGAGCAAGCACATATGAATCAAAAAAGTTATCAAAAAGCTGATCTAAACGAGTATTTTCCTCTTTGGTAAATTTGCAAGACATCGTTGCATAGTAAGTTCCTTGATCGGTAAAGTCTCAGAAATCTGATGCAAAACTCGCGATCATTGTTCACTCATCGATATCAGAACTATCCTGATGGTGACGAATCACATCTACCAGCTTTCCCTCTCGAAAATTAAGAATAATAAAACAGGTTCGTGCGCCAATTTTACGGATTTGAAGCAAATATCCAGTGATCGACTTAGCAAACTCAACCGTCTGCTTTTCGACAAACTGATCAATCTGATAATAAATATCTCTAAGCTTAGCAGCTCGTTCAAAATTTTGAGTATTAACGGCCTCCAAAATCAGATTTTTAATCTTTTCTTCTATAGGTTTGGTATTTCCTTTGAAAAAAGAGACAATAAGTTTATTGTAATCAGGAGCTGGCAAATCTGATTTTGCACACCGTCCTTTACATAGCTGAAAATAGTAGTCACTACAAAGTTTTTTTTGATTGAACTGAGCGAGAGGACAAGTTCTATACTGGATAATTTGCCTGAGATATTGGAGAAATTTTTTGAGTTCTTTGGTATTATGCTTTGGTCCAATATAAGTTGCTCCATCATTGAGCTTTTTTCTCGTAATGAGGATTTGAGGAACGGGATGGCGAGTAAGTTTGATATACGCATAGGCGTTCGCTCCTTTGAGCATATTATTGAAAGGAGGGAGATGCTGCTTGATGAGATTAGACTCCAGATAGAGACTCTCAGATTCATTTTCTACAACGATAAAATCAATATGATCAGCCTGTGCAAGCATATCTTGTTTTCGCACCGATCATGGAGTGAAATATTGAGAAACTCTCTTGTAAAGGTTTTTTGCTTTCCCGATGTAGAGAATCTCATCTTTGGAAGTTTTAAAAAGATAGACTCAAGGTTTTTGCGGGATATGCGTGATATCAAGTGGTTTAAGCATAGATGTGAATAAAAAAGTTGAAATCTGACTTTATTGTGACGATTTTCAAGCAAAAAACAAGGGGAAAGCTCAGATTTTTTGTTTTTTCAATCTCAAAAATTATCCAAGCAAATAATATATCTATTACTTGACTTTTATTGTATAATATATACTATATAAAAAAAATAAAAATAACCATTAAAAAACTTCTAACAAATATGAAAAAGGAAGAAAACCCCCTACTCTTGGAACAAATAATCAAGAGACTAGAGGAGATTCAAGAAGCTGAAATAATATCTCGAAAAATCGCTAAGATTCTTTTCCAGCTTATTCTAGCAGCTACTCTTTACCTTAGCTATTGTTTCATATCCCTCTCCCTAGATAGGAATGCGTTCATACAGAATTATAGACCAGCTTTAATTTTGCTGATCGCCGCCGTGAGTATCGGTATCAACCAGAACATAAGCAGATATAGACAGAAAAAAAGGTTACAAAGATTTCCTGTATCTGAAATCAGAATCATGATCGAGATGAAGAAGGTCCCAGATCTCCTCATATCTCTCGGTGACGAAAATTCTGAAGATAGTGTTATAAGAGAAAATTCCTACGATAAAAGGGCTCTTAGAATACTTGTTTTCATTTTTATGCTGATCGAGTCTAAGTATATTTTAGAGATTCTAGACGATCTAGACCTTATATATGCTCTAGAGGCTCTAAGAGATCTTCTCGTCTCTGAGATAGAAACTCTTGAAGATGGACAAAGAAACCAGTATCTCCAAGAACTTTCAGCATTAGAAGAATTCTTTGCAAACCTCTCATAACGAATAGAGAGCTGAAAGTCCTTCACAAGGCACAACAACAGAGACCGGACTCGCAACTCGAGTTCCGGTTTTTTGCTTTATTTTAATTTCCCTTCTAAAGTAACGTTTCCCATTAATCAAAAAACTGACTCCACAAGGGAATCAGTCTTTTTCTTATTTTTGAGAATATTATTCTTCATCCATTTTCTTAACTTTTCCAGCTCTCTCTTCGATGATCTTCTTTTCGATCATTCCAGGAACTTTTTCATAGTTAGAGAATTCCATTGAGAAGGCAGCTCTACCTTGAGTATTAGATCTAAGGTCAGTAGCATATCCGAACATCTCAGAAAGTGGAACTTTTGCAGAAATAGCTGTAGCATTTCCTCTAGGAGTTTGTCCAAGGATGATACCTCTTCTAGATGAAAGATCTCCCATCACTGTACCTACATATTCTTCTGGAGTTACGATTTCTACAGACATGATAGGTTCAAGGATAGCTGGTGAAGCCTTCATAAACGCTTCTCTAAAGGCCTTGTAAGTAGCAACTTTAAAGGCAACTTCAGATGAATCCACATCATGGTAAGATCCAAATACAGGAACTACCTTAACATTGATAATAGGGAATCCTGCAAGCACACCTTGTGCCATAGTTTCTCTCGCTCCCTTATCAATAGCTGGGATAAATTCGTTAGGGATTACACCACCCTTAATCTCAGATACGAATTCGTAATTCTTATCTTCAGGAAGTTTTTCGATTCTCAATTCAACATCACCAAATTGTCCTCTACCTCCAGACTGCTTCTTGAAGATTCCTCTAGCTTGTCCAGTAGCGAAAATAGTTTCTCTGTAAGCTACTTGAGGTTTTCCAGTATTTACTTCTACTTTATGTTCTCTTCTAAGTCTATCTACGATTACATCAAGGTGAAGTTCTCCCATTCCTCCGATCACAGTTTGTCCACTTTCTTCATCAGAATGAGCCTTGAATGAAGGATCTTCTTGCATAAGTTTTGAAAGTGCAAGTCCAAGCTTTTCTTGATCAGCTTTTGATTTTGGTTCAATAGCGATATGGATCACTGGTTCAGGGAATTCCATTTTTTCAAGTACAATTGGTTTATTTTGATCACAAAGAGTGTGTCCTGTTTGAGTTTCTTTTAGACCAAGGAACGCACAGATATTACCTGCTGAAATTTCTGAAATTTCTTCTCTCTTGTTTGCATGCATAAGCAAAAGTCTTCCAACTCTTTCTTTCTTTCCAGTTACTGAATTAAGCAAAGTATCTCCAGCCTTAATAACTCCTGAATATACTCTTACGAAAGTCAAAGTACCAACAAAAGGATCCGTCATAATCTTGAATGCAATAGCTGAAACCGGTTCGTTGATGTCAGCCTTTCTTACTACTGTTTCTTCTTCTTTATCAGGATTGTGTCCAACCATTTCTCCTCTATCAAGTGGAGATGGCAAGAAATCAATTACCGCGTTAAGAACCAACTGTACTCCCTTGTTTCCAAGAGCTGTTCCACAAAGCATAGGGTAAAGTTCATTTGAGATTACTCCTTTTCTAATTGCTCTCTTGATAAGATCATTTGAAATTTCTTCTCCTCCAAGGAATTTTTCTGCCAATTCATCATCAAACATAGAGATTGCATCAATCATAGCCTCTCTATATTCTTCTGCTTGAGCCTGCATATCTGCTGGGATTTCTCCTTCTACAACATCAATTCCCTTTTCTCCTTCAAAGTGATAAGCTTTCATAGTAATCAAATCGATTACTCCCTCAAAAGTATCAGCCTTTCCAATAGGAAGTTGAATAGGAATTGCTTTATTTGAAAGTCTCTGAGCTACAGATTCAATAGACATATAGAAGTCTGCACCCATCTTATCCATCTTGTTTACGAAGATAAGTCTAGGTACTCCATACTTATCAGCCTGTCTCCAAACTGTTTCAGTCTGAGGTTCAGCACCTTGAGAACCATCAAGCAATGCTACAGCACCATCCAAAACTCTCAAAGATCTCTCTACTTCTACAGTAAAGTCCACGTGTCAAGGAGTATCGATCACATTGATTTGATTGTCATGCCAAAAACAAGTAGTAGCAGCAGAAGTAATAGTAATACCTCTTTCTTTTTCTTGTTCCATCCAGTCCATATCAGCAGCACCATCGTGAGTTTCTCCGATCTTGTGCTTTTTACCAGTATAATACAAAATTCTTTCAGTAGTAGTGGTTTTACCCGCATCGATATGCGCCATAATACCAATGTTTCTTACCTTGTCCAAAGGTTTTTTGTCATTTGCCATAGTTAAATATGTTGAAATATAAAAAAATATAACCGTCTTTACTATAAAAAAAAGTCAGACTTTTTCAAGAGATTTTGATCAAAAATGTCAAGAGCCTTATTTTTAAAGGGAAAAGAAAAATCTGACTCCTGAGAGTGAGGCTCCTAGAAAGTCAGAATTATTCTTTTTTACAAGATAAGAAGCTAGATTTATACTAAAATAAACCTAATTGTTGAGGCATTGCATATTTTTTTTTGAGAGATTCCAATAGTTTCTGCAAACTAGAGAACCCATACTGATTTAGGAGAATCTGCTCCCATTGTTCAATATTTTTGCTTGATTGCCATCTTTCTAGGTCAATTCCTTGAATCTGGGGAACCTGCATCAGCTCAATAAGTTTTTTGGAAAAAAAGGCATCTTCTTTTCCAACAGAAAGTTTCTCTGCAAGTTTTGGTGAGAGATCTCAGAGATGATCATAAATATTTTCAATACTACCATAAGTTTGTACCAAGGTCATTGCTCCTTTAGGTCAGATTCCTGCAACTCCCTTGATATTATCTGCACTATCTCCAATCAATGCAAGATAATCTACAATATGCTCTGGTGAAAAGCCCCATTCCTGCTGAAAAGTCAAAAGCGTAGTAGTCTGATTTTTTGCGGCATCGGTAATAACAACATTAGCCTGCAAAAGCTGTTTAAGATCCTTGTCTGAACTCACAACCTCTAAGGTAAGATCAGATTTTTTTTGATATTCTCTCACAAATGAAAAGATAATATCATCTGCCTCATATCCTGGAGCTTGATAGGTTGCAATTCCTAGCTCTTCAATCAGCTTGTGTACTTGCGGAATTTGCTGTTTAAAATCATCATCAATCTTTGGTCTAGTTCCCTTGTAATCTGGATAGAGTTCATGCCTCTTGGTCTTGACCGGGCTATCTCGCGCAATGATAAAATAATCTGCTGATGTCTCGTCTATAAGCTTGAGAATCATACGAGTAAATCCGTAAAGCACATTTTGATTGTTCCCTAGAGCATTGATCATAGGAGGAAATGCAAACCATGCCCTAAAAAGGAATCCTGAACCATCAACAATAACCAGTTTTTTCATCTTCTTATTTAAGGAATTTTAAAAGTCCTGATTGGATCTGAGTTTTGATTTCATTGATATTATCATATTGTGTAGAATCTAACGAATCAAGAAAATCTAATAGCTGAAGTCTGATTTCAGCTTGTTTTTGGTCAAATTTTAGAGTTACTAATTCTTGTTCTCAAATAAGCTTACCCTCATTCCACCAACGAGAAAAAAGTCTCAGCAATTCTGGATCATTGGTTGAAAATTGCAAGGTGGTTTTATCTTGGTTCCTAAGGAGATTTTGAGAGATAAAAATCCCCTGCTCTGCCAAGCGTTCAAAGCTGCTTATTAGCTCTTGCTCTAGAGTATTTCGCACTCAAAAAAGTGGGATATGAGCTTTTGCTCCCAATACTTCTCCATCTTTTTCATCAATTTTTCCATAAAGCAAAATCAAAGAAAAAATAAAGCTCAAAAACTCAGCAAGACCATTAGGAACTGCAAACTCTTTTGTCAGTCCATAAATAAAAGTTCATCACTGCCTTTTCTCTATCAGACACTCAATTCCAAAAGATTGCTTAAGCATTGATTGAAAAGAATCAATATTTTTAGAAAACGAAGGAAGAAAGGCATATTTTTGTCCACTCTCCTCATCAAAGGCATGAAACATTGCTAATGTCTTCTCAAGAATTTCTTTATCAAAAGACAAAAGAGGTAAAAAATCTGACTTGAGATAAGCAACTTGCATCCCATCACCAAGATTTTTAAAATTGATAAGCTTTCGACTTCTTTTATAGTAAACAAAAATTTCCTTATCAAAACTAGAAAAACTCCACCCACTTAAAGTATAGGAATAGGGCTTGAGCTGAGCGAGTGAAGGGTTTTGAATCGAGAGGAGATGATTTTCATCAAAAGAAATCAGCATTTTTGAGCTTTTTTGGATAAAAAATGAAGAAAAACGAGAGCACCCTAAGCTAAAACTCAAGGTGCTAACTCTTATTTATTGACTAAGATTTTGTAAATGAGGGTAAGCTGGATAAAGTTGATCATAAGCGCTGTTCCTCCATGACTCACAAAAGGTAAAGTAAGACCGGTATTTGGGAGGATTCAAAGATTTACACCAATATGCACAAATACCTGGATGATCAAAAGCGAAATCAATCCAATTCCTACAAGTTTAAAGTAAGGATCTTTAATTTCTTCAAGCCCCCTAATTACATTATAAAACAAACCAAAGTACAATCCAAGGAGTAATAAATTTCCAAGCAATCCAATCTCTTCTGAGAATGCATCAAAGATCATATCTGAATGCGCTTCTGGAAGTGCTCCCATTTTTTGCAAGCCTTTTCCATACCCTTGTCCTCGGAATCCTCATCCTCAAACTGCCATTATTCACTGTTTAAGCTGCCATCATTCATGCTGTTCTTGATAGAGCTTTTGTTGGGAATCTGTTGTCATGAAGGTCGTAAGCCTAATCAAAGCATAACTATACTTACTACTAAAAAGTCCAATAATTACCGAACCTATGACGAGTACAACCATTGCAATAGAAGCCAGAATTCAGATCTTTTTGATCGGTAAACCATAATATCGGCTCATTATCGTTGCCGTAGCTCCAAGGATAAAGATCGTTCCAAAGTCTGGAATTGAGAGCAAAACAAGAAATACAGCTCCATTGATCACAGCAAACTGCGTCAAGAATTGAGTTGTTGCAATAATTTCCTTTCTTTTACTAATCCAATACGCCATAAAAAAGATATACCCAATTTTGAAGAACTCGGAAGGCGGCATATTTGGAAGTCAAGGGATATCAATCCAACCTCTCGCTGTTCCATATCTCGCTTCTAGAGCAGGGACAAAGACTAAGATTTGAAAGGCTGTTACTCCAATGATCATAGCCCAAATAACTTTTTTATTTTGCAAGATAGAGACCGGGATAAAATACACAATCACACAGAGAATCAAGGCAATAATCAGACTTCTTACCTGATTTGAAAAATACTTGTAATTATCTTGAGTCTTGATAATTTTGGTTTCGGTACTTACAAGTTTACTTTCAGAAAGATCTTTTTCCAATTTGGTAAGATCTTCTGAAGGCATAATAACAACCATTCCACTCTGTCAAGTATGCTCTACTCCGGTTGAAATTTGGGCGTTTTCTCCAGTTCAAATAATAGGTGGGGTAAGCAAAGCTTGTGCTCCTGTAGAACTCACTACTTGAGCTGTTTTTTGCTCAATTGTTTCTGAAAGCAAGGTATCAAAAGCCTTAACCGTATCAATATTTTGAACGATAGTGACTTTTGATCCTTGGTTAAAGGATTTTCGGATACTCGTACTATACACTGCAAACAACCCAAACACTGTCAAAAGAGCTCAGAAAACCCAGACATATTTTGAGTTTCTCATTAATTTTCGATATTTAATTCTAAACGCTGCAATGGCTGCTTCACCGCAATTTTATTTTTTGATCTAATAAAGAGCGCAAGTTTGATCGTCTTTCTCACAAGAGCAATCTCTTGCATAAGCTGTTCATCAATATAGTGAACTGATGCAAAAGGCCAAGACTGAAGATGGATAGATTCAGATTTTTTATCTGAAAATTCTTGAAGCTGAATCCAGATATGCTCGGTAACAAACGGAGTAAACGGAGCCATCATCTTTAAGTAAGTAGTCAAGACTTCATAGATCGTTGCATATGCGGAAATCTTATCTGCACTAAGTCCATTTTCTCGGAATCTTCTTCTGCTTCTTCTGAGATATCGATTACTCAGTTTTTCGATAAAGTCAGTTCCAGACTTGATTGCTGCATCAATTGCATAAGACCTCAATCCCTCATCTACATTTGCAAGAGTTTTATGAAGTTCTGCAAGAATCCACTTATCAAGATCACTTGTAATCTGGTAAGTTGGGAGCTTAAGAATCTCTAAGTAGTCTATCTTCTTACAAACAATACCACATTTTTCTAGTCGTCAATTTCAGCTCTTTATATCCCCAATAA
Organism: candidate division SR1 bacterium; assembly: GCA_013333295.2. Classification (GTDB taxonomy): domain Bacteria; phylum Patescibacteriota; class Gracilibacteria; order Absconditabacterales; family Absconditicoccaceae; genus HOT-345. The sequence continues at coordinate 18,326 of JABCPD020000038.1, forward strand.
GTAGAATTTTCTTGCCTACAAGAGATCTCGTTTGATCTCATTTTCATACCTGACAATCAGCTATTGAAAAAGATCATTGTTCATCATCTATAAACTCAACCTTTTTATCTTTCAATAAATTATTGATAAATTGTTCTATTTCCTTTACTGTTGCAGCTGTAATCAAATCTTTACTATTATAAATAATTACATCTGGATTTATTCTTATAAATTTCTCTAGATTTTCAGGACTTTTAATTTGTTCTAATTGATAAGTCTTCTTCTGAGAATTTTCCATATCAGAATAAGCACTTGTCATGAAGTATACTTCTGTTTCACTTGGTTTCCATCCATCAATTTTGGCATAAGTTTCAAAAAACTTATAGACATTTTCAAGAGGAATATTGAAATCCTTGAACGCCTGCTCCACCCCTCTTTCTGCAAATCTCATTGGTTCAGATCTCACAACAGGACTGCTCAAAGTATAGAGCCTAAAAGCGTCCGCACCTCGCTTTTCGATAAGCATTCTCGGATCTGGATAGTTTTTGAGAGATTTAGACATTTTCTTTCCATCTTCTGCAAGGACAAGCCCATTTACAACAACATTTTTAAAAGCATTTTGTCCCTTGATTGCGTGTCCTACAACATGGAGAGAACGGAACCAACCTCTGGTTTGATCCAATCCTTCAGCAATAAAGTCTGCTGGATAACTAATATTATGATCAGCCTCTCCTAAATAATGATCCTGTCCAAATGGCATAGAACCCGACTCAAACCAACAATCCAAAACTTCAGAGGTTCTCTTATAGGTTTTTCCATTTTGGATTCCTCGATAGTTATCTACATATGGCTTGTGAAGATCAACTTCTGCATTTCTATCATTATCCCAGTAATGCACTTTGATTTCTGCATTTTTTGGAAGGAAAATTTTTCTCTGCTTTGCATAGTCAAAATTACGGAATGCTTGTCTTGCCAAACCAATGGTATCCGCATGAGATACAAAAATCAAAGTCTGACTTTTTGCCTTGTTATTCCAATATTTCAGAGCATTTTTTACTCTTGAAGAATTCTGAGTAATTGTTTCTCCATCAACTCCTATAGGTTTAGATGGATCTTTTCGATTAAGGAGATCGCAAGGTCTTACCGTTGCTTGATCCGCAAAAGAAAGGTGATCCGTCAACCTCCAATCTACAAAAATCTGCTCTCCAAGCTGAAAAACCACTTTATCATCAGCTCCCTGAAGTCTCTCCTGAAGAGATCTATCTGCAAAAGCTGCTCTGTACTGTTCAGAAATAGCATAATACTGATTTTCTCGAGCAGTTACCTCTGATTCTGAAAATCGTGAAAGCAAAGTTGGTTTGATCGTCTGTCGAGTCCTCTGAAGTGGAGAGAGAACGAAGATAAGTTCAGATTTTTCTGCTTTTAAGTGTTCAAGCTTTGCAACAAGATTTTGAGATTGTTCTTGTCCAAGCTCAGTCAAAACTGAATCTCCTAAAGCATCTACTTTTTTCTCATCATTAAAATTAGTTCTTCCATGACGAATGAAAAGGTTTTTAGTCAGATTTTTGGAACCTGTTTTTGTGAGATGGAAAAGCTCATCAAGATTTGCTATACTCATTCTATCCTCAGGATCTGCAATATTTTCCCAAATAGGCAATGGAGAACCTCGATATCTATTTCTTGCTACATTCCAGTCTGGCGCAGATGCCAATCCATTAACAAATCTATTTTTTACACTTGCAGGAGTGAAATTGATTTGCTCTGCATCAGATCAAGTCTGGGCATTCATCTCCTTTTCCTTGATAAATCGGCTTGACATTGCCTTGTAAATAAGAGGAGTCTTACATCTTCGACAATGAGGATAAGAGTGATTGATTGACTCAGCCTTCACCAATTTTCCTGCAGATTTAAGCTGCTCAATAATCGCCTTATTTGAGTCCATCACTTTCATACCTGCAAAGTCTGGTACAAGATCTGTAAAAGTTCCGTACTCATCTACTGGCATAAAGATCCAATCCCTTGCAAATTCTCAACCAAGTTTTTCTGCAACTGCTCAAAAATCTACCTCTCCAAAACTTGGAGCGATATGCACAATTCCTGTTCCGTCTTCGGTAGTTACAAAATCCCCAGAAAGAAGCTGAAAAAACTGATCCTTATATTGAGCATCGATCTGAGAATTTTGAACATAAGGGAAAAGAGGCTGATAAGTCAGATTTTTAAGCTCTTTTCCTTTTTGACGATAGATGAAACGATATTGATCTGGCGATTTAAAATATTTTTTCAAAAGTTTTTCTGCCATCACAAAATACTCCTGAGAAGTAGGATCATAAACGGTAATATAATCAATATCCTCTCCTATTGCCAAATATACATTACTTGGTAAGGTCCAAGGAGTTGTTGTCCATGCAAGGAAGTTGAAATTTCACTCAATAAGTCCTTTTTCTTGAGGATCGAGAACATTTCTAAAGAGATGAAAATCAATAAAATCATGAGTTAGTTCTTTCTCATCATCGATAATATTTCCTGCAATATTAAGACAGAAACCAAGAGCATTTTCAGATTTTTCTTCTTTTACCCAAACAAGCGCATTGTGCTTATCTTGTTCTTGGATAGTTGGAATTCCTTCTGTTGTAAGTTCAAATCGATGTACCCTATATGGCTTCCCAAGATGTACGATTTTTACGGCTCCGAGATAAGCTTTTTCTTCAACATCTACTCCTACCTCTTCTTTCATCTCTCTCTTGAGTGCTGAGATAAGAGATTCTCCTGCTTCAACCTTTCCTCCAGGAAAAAATCGGAGATTTTCCTTGGCATGATGTACCATAGCATAAGCTCATTCCTCGTTTTTGAGTACTCCTGCCACTACATCTACAAAACCATCTTCAGAAGTCTCATAACCTGTAGTATTTTTATTGAATAGTGAAAATTTGACTGTAATAGCAGTATCTTGACGATCTTCATATCCTTCTGAAATTTCATTGTTTGCAAGCGGTGTTGCACAACTTGGACAATACCCTTGTACCTTAAAGCCTTTATAAACCTTGTTTTGACGATAAATAGAAGAAAAGCAGTACATTACGCTTTCCATAAAATCTAAATCCATGGTAAAATACGGATTCTCGATATCTGCCCATCTTCCTGTATGATCTACAAACCAATGCCAATCTGCATTAGTCTGATTTACATATGCTCTACACTTTTCAACAAAAGTCTCAATTCAGATTTTTTCTTCGATATCCTTTTTTCCATCGATTCCGAGAGCCTTTTCTACAGCCTTCTCTACTGGTAGCCCGTGACAGTCCCAACCTCGTTTTCTCTTTACCTGATATCCTCTCATCGCCATATATCTAGGAAGGACATCCTTGATACTTCCCGCCAAAAGGTGCCCGTAATGTGGCGTCCCACTTGCAAACGGAGGTCCATCAAAAAAACGATATTGAAGCTGATCACTCTTTTCCTCAATAGATCTTTTAAAAGTATTATCTTTCTTCCAAAAGGCAAGAATTGACTCCATAAGTTCAAGATTTGACATCAAATAATGCATAATAATCTAAAGTCTAACTTTGTTTATAAAAAAACACAATGCTTTTTCAAGCTAAAGAAAAGAAAAATCAGAATTTAAAGATTGATCAAAATCAGAAACAGTTTTTTTTATTTTTTTAAGGAGCACCTGTTTTTATTTCCTTTTTAAAATAATAAAAAAGTAGAGGAATGCTTACAAAAAGCTTACTTATATTTTTCAATTTTTAAAAAATAAGCTGAAAATTCTTTTTTTAGGGATATTTTAGCAAAAAATCACTTGCATATTTGGGCAAAAAATATAAAAAGAACTTCGATTTTATCCTCTTACTAAACAAACGATGACACAAAATGAAAAAACACTCGGGCAAAAGGTAGATGAAATGACTAATAAGATATCAGAAGTAAGTTCTGAACTTGGAGAAAAACTTGAAAGCTCAAAAAAAGAAACTCAAAAGTTTGCTCATGGAGTTGAAAAGTGGCGAGTTCATGCTAGTATCGAAACTCGCATTACAACTATTGTTGGTGCTCTATTGATTGCAGTTGCATTTTGGAACTTAAGAATGATCCTTTGGCAGCTCTTGCTCTTAACATTGGGTATTCTCTCTATAACTGGAGTTTTCAATAGTTTTGTAAATGACGCTCTAGAATTTCTTAGAGATAAGCTTAATGCACAAGCAAAAAAATCAACTCCAAAGAAAGAAGAATCTGAAAAATAATTCAGGTTATTAAAACTTTTTTTGACACACAACTCCCCCTTTTATAAAAGGGGTTTTGTGCTTAAAATTTATATCAGTTTTACCTAGAAAGGGAATGACAAGCGAGGAGAAAAAAATACTCAAAGAAAATATTTTTAAGTTGGTTATTGGAATAATCCTATTAACAACTTGTTTTATTTATCTAGGTCAAAATCGCGCTGAAAAAATTGCACTCTATTCAAGCTTTGATCTTATTTTTCAAAAAATTGAAGTAGCTTACTTTAATATTTTAGGAAAAGACGGAGCTCTCCTTGACCAAAAGTACAATTTGGAAAAACAGTATTTAGACTTAATTCATCTAGCAGAAGAGAAATGATGTTCTAATGCTCAATTTCTCCTAGACCTAAACACCACTTACCAAAACCTCCTCTCCGAATGAAAAGAAAATATAGATCAATATATTGCTAGATATACTCTTCTAGGAAGCGACTTTCAAATGCAATTAGAAAGCGATAATTGCGGAGCATAACTTTTATTTGGAATAAACAAGCATGAGAATAGGAATTGATATTGATGAAGTACTCTGCGAGACGATCGACTATGTATTAGCATTTCAAAACTACAAAATTGCAGGGATTCCGATCAAAAGATCAGATTTTACTGACTATTATATCAAAAATATCTCTTGATTTGAGCACTTAGATCAAGAAACCACCATTAGTTTTTTTTATGATGCGATTAATGCTCTAGGAAGCGACCTATCTGCACTTAAACCTGTGCAGTGAGCATTACAAGCACTAACAAAAGCTAAAAAATCCTGACATCAACTCTATGCAATCACAGCTAGATGAGATAATGTAAAAACTGCGACTCTTGAACGAATCAATCAACACTTCCCTGCTCTTTTTGAGGAGGTGATTTTTTGTAATTATCATGAAGCGAATAAGATCAGCAAAGAAGAAGTATGCAAAAATTTAGGGATTCAAGTTTTTGTAGAAGATAATTTACGTTATGCCTAGGCTCTTGCAAAAGAGGGCATCAAGTCTTTTTTGCTAGCTAAGGAGCGAAATACGACCTTTAAAGCTGAAGAAAATCCAAACATTTTCAGAGTAGAGAACCGAGATGCTGTGGACTTTGATGAAGCAGCATGAACAAATAATTCTGCTAAAAAATACTATCTAACGACTGCGATTCCATATATGAACTGAGCTCCTCATGCTTGACATGCACTAGAAATTGTACAAGCAGATGCACTTGCAAGAATGCAGAGATTTATTGGTAAGGAGGTTGTATTTCAAACAGGAAGTGATGATCATGGAATGAAGAACCGAAATACTGCGGCAAAAGAAGGACTCGAAGTAAGGGAATTTATCAAAAAAAATGCTCAGCTTTTTTTGTCTCTTTATAAACAACTAGATATTAGCTATACTGACTTTATCCATACTAGTGACGAACAAAAGCATTATCCATGAGCACAACTCATGCGAAAAAGACTTCAGGATGCAGGTGATATCTATAAAAAATCTTATACAGGGCTTTACTGTGAGGGATGCGAAGCTATGAAACTTGAAAAGGACCTAGTTGATGGTCACTGTCCTGATCATCCAGGGAAACAGCTTCAGGAAATTCAAGAGGAAAACTATTTTTTCCGCCTCTCTAAATATAAAGATCAAATCAAAAATCTGATTGAATCGGACGAATATCGTATTGAACCGGAAATAAGAAAGAATGAGATTCTTGCATTTTTGGAAAAAGCAGAGGATGTATCTTTTTCTCGTCAGAAAAACAAAATGCCATGGGGAATTCCTGTACCATGAGATGATGAACATGTGATGTATGTATGGTGTGATGCCTTGACTAACTATATTACTGGGCAAGGATTTGGAAGAAATGACGATTGGCAAAAATCTTGGCCTGCGGATTTACATATTGTAGGGAAAGACATTTTGAGGTTTCATGCGGCTTTTTGGCCTGCAATGCTCCTGAGTGCAAAACTCCCTTTACCAAAGACTCTATTAGCCCATGGGCATCTCACCCTCAATGGAGAAAAAATGTCAAAATCTACTGGAAATGTAATCGATCCTAGTGAAGTGATTGAAAAGTATGGTAGAGATGCATTTGTATTCAACCTACTCTATGATGTATCACTCAATGCCGATGGAGACTTTTCAGTTTCAAGACTAGAAAATGTATATAATAGTATGCTGATAGGAGCTTGGGGGAATCTAGTCAATAGAGTGATTAGTCTCTGTAAAAAATATGGAATTGAGAAAGGAATTGCTCATAGCTCTATCCAAAAAGAATGGGAAAGTCTGACTCAAAATCAGGATTTTGAAACTTTCTTTGAAACTATCGAAAAAAAGTATCTACAAAATTTTGATCTTCAAGGCTATTTGCAAGAGCGATATAAATATGTTCAGGCTGCAAATGAACTCATCACCAAAGAGGAACCTTGGAAAAAGTACAAAGACGAAGCTACAAGAGAACAGGCAATTCAAACTTTGGAATTTTTGCTTTATGTGGTGAAGAATTTAAGTATTTTGTCCGCACCTATCTTGACTCAAGGATTTGACAAGATGAAAAATATTTTGGGATACGAAGAGATGGCACAAATTGACACTAGCAGAGATCTTGATCCTGAGTTAGTAGGCAAGGCACTTAAAACAAGAGAGTTTTCTGTAAAGCTTGAGCCAGAAATCCTCTATCAAAGAATTGAGAATTAATAATTTTGAGATAAAAAGGAGAAATGCTGATTAAATTCAGCTTTTTTCTTTTTTTAGAGGAAAAGAAATTTGCTTTTTATCGAGGGAATCAATATAATTGGGAATGTTTATCTCATAATTTTCTCCATCTATGTCAGAACTAGAACAAGGAAGTATTAAAGACCATGGACATCTCAGACCAGATCAAATCCCTGAAGATGAATATTTTATGGATATTACCCGTGTAGTCGGGGAAAAATGAACCTGCTCTCGTGGAAGGAGTGGATGCGTGATCGTTAGGAAAGGGAAAATTATTTCCACCTGATTTGTGCATGCACCAGAAGGAAGTCCTAGCTGTGATCAACTAGAAGAACATCAAATGCGAACCATCACTAAGGATAACTGAGAAACGACCCAACATTGTATGAGAAATTGCTGTGCAGAGCTTAGTGCAATCTGCTCGGCAGCTCGTCAATGAATTAAACTTGATGGAGCGACCCTCTACACCAAGATGACTCCTTGCTATGTGAGACATTGCGCCCATTTAATTGTAAGTAGTGGAATCAAGAGAGTGGTCTGCGAAAAACATTTTCATGATGCAAAACTTAGCGAAGAACTTCTGAAAAATGCTGGAGTAGAGCTATGTTATTTGGAAGATACTATTGAAAATTATACCGCAGACAGGAATGGAAAATAGATCAAAAGTCTGAATTTAAGTATAAATATTTTATAAAACATTAAAACATCTTTTACTATTTTGTATACAGTAGGATGAATAACCCCAGCCTTGATACAAAGGGACTATCTCTAACCCCAGACCAAATTAAACAGCTCGTACATAATGACTTTTATAACAAAATCTTTTCTCAACTACGAGAGGCCTTAATTATGAACAATCTCATCTATAATACAAGTGGAAGCTATTCCATTGGAGAAATTTCTTTTGATAAAGAAGGAAAGATACAAGAAGCGAGATATCTCCCAGACTCTGAAAGAGATCCTGTAGATGTAAGCGGAGATATTAGCAAAATTGATCTTTTAAGAACTAAAGATCAACTTTTTCAGCTTGTTGATCAATACTGAGATATGGATAAAGATGAGAAAAAAAAGATAAAAGCTGCAATTAAAGATTTCATTTTTGAGAGATTTCTCACTCCTCAAAAAGAAATTAGAAGAAAAAGGAAAGAAAACATCCTAAAAAACGACTATTTTCTTTTTATAAAGAACCTTGCAGAGGAAAAGGCAAGAGAAAGAAACTATACCATCGAACAAAAAGAATTATACAAGAATATTGGATTCAGTATATCTTGACTTGTTGCTAAAAATAACCCATCTTACCTAGATGCAAATGGTGAAATTAATCAGGAATGACTAAAATTTATTGCAAAAGTGTTTCTAAGGGCTATTAAACATATTCCAACTCTATGATCTTCTAAAGCCGTGCATAACATCTTTCATGATGGAGATTTTCGTTTTTTGAGAATAGAAAATGGAGACAAAAGCCCTAAAATCTGAACTCTTGACCATTATATTAGAGCAATTATGTATCTTATGGATCAAAACTGATTTAATCCTTTTGCCACATGAGGGTATGAGGGATTAAGGGAGCGAAATACTTCAAAAATTAGTTTTTTAAATACGCTATACAAAACTCTATCCTATAAAGAAGAGACAACAAAAGAAAACTTTCCAGATAAAGAAAGTATTCATTACAATCTTTCATATGACTGGGCAAGAATTAATGAAATAAGCTCTTTCTTAAATGCCTGGATTTCTGTTAATAGATATAAAACAGAGGCCTCTAGACTCAGTAAACTTGCCTCAAAAGGGACAGAGGCTCTAACAGATGAATCTGGATTAAGATCTATTTATTATGGAGATCCAAAAGATCAAGAGAATATATTTAAACATATCAATCAAGTAAGTATAGACTATATCAAAAAACTTTATGCAACACCTTGAATAACGATTCATAACATTACTACAGCAACAAAAGGAGGATTTATTACTCCAGATCAAGAAAAAAATCTGATCGAAGGGCTAGAACAAAATCTTGCTATACTCTGAACATCTATCCCGAATATCGAAGAGAGAAGAAAAAAATCAGATTCTGTCAACTTTTATACTAATATCAAAAACATTTGTGAAGAGTCTCTAAGTTGGACCCCCTCTCCTGCACTAGAACAAGCTTATCATCTAGCAAGTGGAAAGATTTCCAGAGGAGGCAATGGTGATTACAAAGACTTTAAGCTTATTGTTGAACTTTCTATTGATAAGGGAATCTATCAAGAAATTGCTGAACCTCATCCTCTTATTGATGAAAAAGGGGATAAAAGTGAGAAAGTAATTCCGCTCTTTCAAGAGATATCCTTCTATCCTATCAGTAATGATCTTAATATGGGGAATCATCATTTTCTTGACTTAGAAAAAAGAATTGATACCAGAATTAGTAATATGAATGACCCTGAACTAGGTAAAAGCATTAGTCTCAACAGACTAAGATGGTTTGTAGAGAGTTCTCTTAAAGATATTAGCTTTGATATTGATATCTATGAAGAGAAAATTAAAAAAGGGCTCTTAGTAAAACCTGAAACAGATGACTATAAGTATCTCCAAATTGATGGAGAAAAAATCAGTCTCAAAGATCTTATCTCAAGGACGGCACAAAACTCAGAAAGATTTGATCGTCTTATCTGCCATGTACTCAACTATTTTATTAAAGAGAATAAACTTATTTATATCAATATGGATAAGACTCACCACTTTGGTTTGCTTACTCCGGAGAATTTAGCCAAGGATTCTGTAACGAAAACAAGGAGATTTACCATTCCCAAAGTACTAAAAAGTATAGCGATTAATCCTAAATATCAAGAAGGTAACATCTGTTTTTATCATCCAGGGGATAATCCGACAACACCAGATTTTGAAGTTGTTAACTTTGGAGAACTCAATAAGCTCTTTAGAGCAGAAAATATGATCAGAAAAAATGCTCAAGAATCGGTTAGAAAATAAAAAAGAGAAGTCAGACTTCTCTCTTTTTTATAATTATTTACCATATTTTGCATTTGCTCCAAGGTTTTCTTGAATTCTCAAAAGTTGATTGTACTTTGCAATACGGTCAGTTCTGGATGCTGATCCAGTCTTGATAAATCCAGTATTGAGAGCAACTGCCAAATCTGCGATAAAAGTATCTTCAGTTTCTCCTGATCTATGAGAAGAAATTGATCTCATTCCATTTTCATGAGCCATATTGATAGCATCAAGAGTTTCTGACACTGATCCAATTTGATTGAGCTTGATAAGGATTGAATTTGCAATTCCTTTTTCGATTCCCATCTGAAGTCTAGAAATGTTAGTAACGAAGAGATCATCTCCTACGAGCATCATCTTGTCTCCAAGTGCATCAGTAAGCTTTTTCCATCCATCAAAATCATCTTCTGCCATACCATCTTCGATAGAGATGATAGGATATTTACTCGCCCAATCTTGATAAAGTGCTACAAGTTCATCAGCATTGAGTTTTCTACCTTCTCCAGCCAAGTCATATACACCATCTTTGAAAAATTCTGATGAAGCGACATCAAGTGCAAGAGAAATTTTACCAGTATAACCTGCCTTTTCGATAGCCTCCATAATTACTTGCAAAGCTTCTTCATTAGATCCAAGATTTGGTGCGAACCCTCCTTCATCTCCTACTGAAGTTACAAGACCTTTTGCCTTAAGGATAGATTTGAGGTTGTGGAAGATTTCAGCTCCCCATCTGAGTCCTTCTCTGAAATCAGGAGCTCCTGTAGGGATAATCATAAATTCTTGAATATCTACATTATTGTCTGCATGAGAACCTCCATTGAGGATATTCATCATAGGGAATGGAAGCGTATTTCCTTTTCCTTCTCCAAGATATTCATATATCCATTTCTCTTCAGTTTGAGCACATGCTACTACAAAAGCCATACTCACTCCAAGGATTGCATTAGCTCCAAGATTTGATTTATTTGCTGTTCCATCAAGAGCAATCAATGCCCCATCAAGTTTTCTAAAGTTTTCAAAAGTCTGACCTTGGATTGCGTTTGCAATAGTAGTGTTTACATTTTCTACTGCTTTGAGTGTTCCTTTTCCAAGGTATCTAGACCTATCTCCGTCTCTGAGCTCCAAAGCTTCATGAATCCCAGTAGATGCTCCAGAAGGAACCAAAGCTCTTCCCATAATACCATTATCAAGAGTGATTTCTACTTCTACAGTAGGATTTCCTCTAGAATCGAGCACTTCTCTTGCATGAACCTTACTAATTGTATATGACATAACTTATATAAGTATAAAATAAAACCAAGCGTTATCTTAGTATTTTTCTCAAAAAAAGCAAGTTTAAAAGCTGTTAGAAAAAAATAATGTTATAATCATAGAGGTCAGATCCCCTCTAATGTTTAACTAAAGAAAAAGTCTATAAATCAGCATCAACAGTATTTTAAAATTAAAAAAATCTGACATACCACTTTATGTTTTGTCAGATTTTTCTCTTATTTTAATTATTACGCATCTGTTCCCATTTGCTTTGATTAAAATATAAAGCAAAATGATTTATATTTTCTCTTATTTTAATTATTGAGCATCTGAAGAAAGTTTTCTCTCATCCCTTTCAGCTGTTAGCTGAGCGATGAAATCTTCAACAGATTTTTCATATTGAGCTTTTGATCTAAACTCACGAACGGAAACAGAGTCAGAATTTTGTTCTTTTTCTCCTATGATAAGAGTATACGGTATTTTCATCAGTTCTGCATTACGGATTTTCTTTGAGAAAGAATCAGATCCGTCATCAACTTTAGCTCTAATATCAAGCTGATTGAGCTGAGATTTTAGTTGAAATGCATAATCATTGAACTTCTCCGCTACAGGAACAATTTGAACTTGAATTGGAGCAAGCCAAAGAGGAAATGCCCCTCCAAAGTGCTCGATCATCACTCCCATAAATCTCTCTAGAGAACCTGAAATCGCTCTATGAATTACTACTGGTCTCTCTTTTTCCCCTTGCTCATTGGTAAAAGATAGATCAAACCTAACCGGAAGATTGAAATCACATTGGATAGTGGCGAGCTGTCGCTCTCTACCGATTGCATCCTTGAACATAAAGTCAAGCTTTGGTCCATAGAATGCTGCCTCATCAATTCCGATCTTGAATGGAAGATCAAACTTTTCACAGGCAGCTCTAAGAGCACCTTCAGCCTTTTCCCAAACTTCATCAGATCCGAGATATTTTCCTTCTGGTCCACGAACTGAGAGACGAACCCAGTAATCATTGATCATACCAAGAGTAGAATAGAACTTTTTGATAATCTCCACGATAGTTCCTACCTCTTGCATAATCTGATCCACACGACAGAAAAGATGTCCATCATCTTGAGTAATCGATCTCACACGAGTTAACCCAGAAAGTTGTCAGGTTTTTTCATCTCTATATACCGTTGCAGGCTCGAAGTATCTAACTGGCATATCACGATAACTAAATTGGTTATCCGCAAAAATCTGCATATGATGAGGACAGTTCATTGGCTTCATGAAGAAGTTTTCTTCCTTACCCTTTACTCTAAAAAGCTCATCTCAAAACTTCTCAGCATGTCCTGAGGTTTTGTAAAGATCTTCTTTGGCTAGATGTGGAGTCCAAACTCTCTGATATCCCTTGTCCTTGTGAAGTTGCCAAAGGAAATCTTCAATTTCTTTTCTGATGATCATTCCATGAGGCTGTAAAAGTGGCAAACCTGATCCAACCAATGGAGAAATAGTAAAAAGTTTAAGTTTTTGTCCTAAAATTCTATGATCTCTCTTTTTTGCCTCTTCCATCATAGTAATGTATGATTGAAGTTCTTCTTTAGTATCAAAAGCCAGTCCATAGACTCTGGTCATCATTACATTATCAGAGTTTCCTCTCCAGTAAGCTCCAGCAAGCTTTTCAAGTTTGAACGCACGAGGATCAATTTCCTTAGTAGATGAAACATGCCTTCCTTCACACATATCGAGAAATGTTACAAATTTCCCAGCAAACTGGTCTGGAAAACGAGCTTGTAAATAATCTGTCACTGACTGATAATATGCGATGTAGTCAGCATTTATACCTTTTAATAAAGCATCTTTTGCAGACTCTACAATAGTATTGGCCCAGAAAGTAATCTCCTCCCCAGCTGCAGCAAATTCAGATCTCATCTCCTCTTTATATTGCTGTTTCATAAGATCAAGTACAAGCTTTTGTGATTCAGCATCTGGCAAAGCAAAACCAACAAAATCCTGATTCTCTTTGATGATTTTCTCCATTTGAGACTGAATTCTCTTGAGATCTTCTTCCTTAAGTTGTTTATCTTGAGAGAACAAAAAATCATGATAAAAACCATTGTCAATCGCAGGTCCAATCGCTACTTCTACATCTCGCTGCTGTTCTCTTTGCATTGCCTGTGCAAGAATATGTGAGAGGGAATGCCTCTTCCTATAAAGTCCATCTTCCATCGTGAACAAAAAAAAACTAAAACTTATCTGAGATTTTAGTATTTTTTTCATCTAATGCAAGAGAAAGTCTGATTTTTTGTTTTTTTTACAACTTAAAAAAAGGCATTTTATAAAAAGAATATTTTTTTTAGGATCACTTTTAACATATAAAGAAAAGCCGTATAGAACTTGTCTATACGACTTTCTAGTGTTACAAACTTTAGTTAGTTTGTACAGAACTGAGAATTGCTCTCGGCTCAACAGAGTTTTTTGATTAGGTGCCCGTGGGATTCGAACCCACGAACCGAGGTTTTGCAGACCTGTACAATAGACCACTCTGTCAGGGCACCATAGATCATTCTGATTTGGATTATATAAAAAATCCAAGAAAAATCAAGACAAAGCAAAGATTTTAACAAAAAGATTGGCCTATATGTTTAAAATTATTGTATAATTTTTAGCTGTAGTAAAATAGAGCTCTTTTGAGAAGATTTTTGCAAAAAGGATTGCACTTTTATACACAAATCCTATACTAAAAATCGCTAAACATAAATATTTAAAATTATGGGACATGTGAATCCTAAACTCTTACAGGAATTCCTTCAAATAATCAATGTACCATTGTTTACTAAGGGGAAAAAGGCTGAAGAGCTTACCTTTACTTATGATAAGCACTCAGAACGAATAGGACTATTTATTGATGGAGTACTTATACAATGGGTATCACACGAAGTTTGGGCAAGATTCTCTACCTAAACTAGGAGACCTGTGAAATCACAGGTCTTTTTATTATATGCTTGATTTTTGTATTTTTTTGAGTACAATCCTCTCTATAAAAAGAGTCTCAAGATATTGTGGATGAGCGTTTAGGCATGGCGATCATTAGATAGGATATGCCCCCACACTTGAGACTCTTTTTTGACATATATAATTTATTATTCACAACTCCTTTTTGTAAAGTATTACTTCCAAAAAAGGACTTTACTCTTAACAGCTCCCCACAAAAGTAGTAATCTTGTATAGCTTCTAAACAGTCAGGGGTAAGCAGTTCCGCCATCCATCTGCAAAAGCAGAAATCTTATATAGTTTCTAAACTTTTATAATCTACTATTATAGATGAAAATCTGCAAAAGCAGAAATCTTATATAGTTTCTAAACTAACTCTTATCAGAGGGAATGGAGACAATCTGCAAAAGCAGAAATCTTATATAGTTTCTAAACAAATTTATGAGCTTATCTTGTGTAAATATCTACAAAAGTAGAAATCTTATATAATTTCTAAACCAAAATCAATCCTCTTTATAAAATTCATCTACAAAAGCAGAAATCTTATATAGTTTCTAAACAAAGATTTGTATTTGATAACGGATTGAATCTGCAAAAGCAGAAATCTTATATAGTTTCTAAACTGCAATGATCGAGACCAGACAGAATTTAATCTGCAAAAGCAGAAATCTTATATAGTTTCTAAACCCTGTAGCAATTCCCTCTCCCACATTTATCTGCAAAAGCAGAAATCTTATATAGTTTCTAAACATAGACTATATAGGTTTCTATTGACAACATCTGCAAAAGCAGAAATCTTATATAGTTTCTAAACTTAAATTCAGCAGAAAAACTAGCAGAGGATCTGCAAAAGCAGAAATCTTATATAGTTTCTAAACCTTATGAGGCTTACTTTTATCGCAAGATCTGCAAAAGCAGAAATCTTATATAGTTTCTAAACCATCTTTTTATCTTCTTTTTCGAGTACAATCTGCAAAAGCAGAAATCTTATATAGTTTCTAAACGACGAAAATCTCGTCAAAATTAGCGGAATCTGCAAAAGCAGAAATCTTATATAGTTTCTAAACTGTAATTGATCAAGAGAGTTTGTAACATCTGCAAAAGCAGAAATCTTATATAGTTTCTAAACTATACTTCAATGCCAATTGAGGTAGATATCTGCAAAAGCAGAAATCTTATATAGTTTCTAAACTATTGAAAGACTCAACTATCAGTATGGAATCTGCAAAAGCAGAAATCTTATATAGTTTCTAA
>JABCPD020000039.1 GCA_013333295.2 candidate division SR1 bacterium
CAATCAATACAAGCAATGTTGACAATGAAGTACCCATAGATCTCTTCATAGTTTGCCAAATACTATCATCAAACACAGAAAGAAGTTGATTACCTTTGATGTCTTTATGTGCCAACATATTCTCTCTTACTCTATCAAAGATAATAATAGTATCATTGATACCATAACCAATAATTGTCAAAATCGCAATAATAAATACTGTATCAATCTGAACTCTAGCATCTATCATCATCCAAATACCATAAGCTCCAGCTGGGAAACTTACACTAATAAGAGTAGTCAAAACTACTACTACAGCCAAAATTGCTGGAGAAATTTGTTTTCTGATAGTTCCAAAAGAAAAAATCATATAGATAACCATAGCAATAATACCAAATCCTAGAGCTTGACTAGCTGTTTCTTGCATATAATCTCCTACACTAGGACCAATAATAGCTTGATCAATGATCTCTTCTGTAGAATCAATATACTTTGATTCCTGCAAAAAGAGAGGAATAAGCTGAGAAATCTGATTTACTTGTTCATCATTCTCAAATCTTTGATTAAGTTTTACTGATACTTGAGTATTTGACTTTTCAAGTCAAATTTTCATTTTAGGGAATCCTTTATCTACCAAATAATTACTTAAATCTTCCTGAAATTTAGCATCATCAGAGAATTTTCCCTCAAAAGTAATACTCACTCCTCCTGTAAATTCTTCTGAAAACTGAGCATTAAGTATAAATACAATCCAAGAAATAATCATACCTGCAACTCAAAGAATAAGCCATAAATACGCATTCTTTACAATACTAAAAGGTTTCTTCATCTTGACAAAAAAAAGAAATAAATTTGAATATAATGTATCTTTTTACCTTTATTTTTCAAGTTAAAAAAAGAGAAAAGTCAGATTTTGTTCTTTTTTTCTCCTTTTTTGAAAGTTAATATATTATTATTTAAGATATTTTAGCTTATTTTGATTGTGTTCTTCTAATGTTACTCCATAATAAATTTTTCCCTGATTATCATGCAAATAGAACAATGCATCTGTTTTTTGATAATTAAACAATGCATCCAAAGTAGCAATACTTGGAGAAGAAATAGGAGTTGGCATAAGACCTATATTTTGCCTAGTATTATATAAATTTGTAGCATCTGAAAGATTTGAGGGGATAGCATCTCTACATTGACTATAAGGAAGCTTTAATCAATAACACAAAGTTACATCTGCATCTAACCTCATCCCTGCAAACAACCTGTTAATAAAGATTCCTGCAATAAGTGGCTTATTTGTTTGATTTTTTTCCTCATTTTCTATGACAGAAGCCAAAATCAATGCACGATAATTAGTTAAATCCAATCATTGAGGAGTAAACGTAATAAATTGATCACGATACTTTTTCCATACCTTATTATCAAAGTTTTCAAGTTGCATTTTTATAACCTTTTCAACAGAAGCTCACTGCTGATCAAGAAAATAAGTATCTGGATATAAGAAACCTTCCAAACTCTTCCCCTCAGGCAATAATGCTAAAAAACTAAATTCTGATCTCATTTTTTCTATAAATTGCTGATCTTGTACTTTTTGTAAATAAACACCAGCATTAAAGAAATTATTCTTCGTCAAATACTGATCAATATCATAAATAGACCATCATTCCAAAAATGTTAATTTCGTATGACTTAATTCTGGTCATTGAGCTATAAAATTCATCAACTCCAATTTAGAATAACTACCACTTAAATGATAAATTCATTCTTGTAACTTAGGTAAATCACGAGAATGATTTCTCATCCAAAATTTCATCATTATTTTTTGAAAACCTGACAAATGTCAATAAAATTTAGAAAAAGTTTCTCATTTTGAAATTTCAATCCTTGTACCTGGTTGATAAAAAATTTTGCTATTATAACTAGCTCCTATAATATAAAAAACTCCTATCACTAATAAAAAAAGAAATCAAAACAACAATACAAAAAACTTAGACTTTTTCTTTCTTTTTCTAGATTGATACAACATCAACAACAAAAAAACAAACTAAAACCAGACTTAAAACCACTTTTTCTTTTTAAAGATTCGGACAATCAAAACTCACATAACTATCATAATCACTAGCAAAATCAAGAATGCATAAGGACTATCAGCCAAAGGTAATTGTACATTCATTCCAAACATTCCACTAATCATAGTCATTACTCCAATAATCACCGTCAAAATAGTCAAAATTCAGACATTTGTATTTGTCATCATATTAGTAAGAGTATTGAATATTTCTCAAATAGAATCTATATTTTCATGAATAATAGAAATATATCACAAAATTTTACTTGTTTTATACTCTAGATCCTCAAAATATACATCCAAATCTCCTTCATAAAAATTTGCAGTTGCCTTTTGTAGTTCTACTAATATCTCTTCATGAGGAGTAAATATTGTTTTCAAAAGAACCGTATTTCTCTTTTTAATCAAAACTTTCTTAAGAAAATTTGCATCAACAAAATTTTTATCAAAAGCTTGCTTTTCCATTTCCATTAAATCTAAATTGAATTTATTTAATCCAATTAATACCTTATCATACATCACATCGATAATTTTATAGAGAATATAATAAGGGGAAACCTTATATTCTTCAGCATCATCTCACTCTTCTCTAATTTCTGATATATATTCTTGTCTGATTTTCTCAATATTATTTGTCGGATATTTAGTAATTGTAATAATAAAATCTTTACCCAATATGATATTCATTTCATTTGAAACATATTTTTCTAATTTTTCATTATACTTTGGAAAATGCATTACCAAAAAAATACAATCATCATAAATATCAATTTTATCATGAGCACTAGGTTCTAAAATATCTTGTTCAACCATTTCATGCAAATCTAATCCTTTTACCATATCTTCTAGTTGTCTACGATCAGGTCTAGAAAGATAGATCCACTTCATTTTCCCTATTTTAAGAGTTGTTGTACTCATACTTCACAGATCAAAAAAATAAAAGAATTAAATGAACTATACTTTTTCCATAATGAAATGCAAAAGAAATAACAAAAAAAATC
>JABCPD020000040.1 GCA_013333295.2 candidate division SR1 bacterium
AAGAATCAATTTATTTTTATCTCAACCAAGTGAAACCAAAGAGTTTTCTTCGTATTGAAGGACAGAACTTCCATCAACAAGCACACGGTTTGAAGCAGAAGGATTATTAAATAAAATTGCATCCTGTTTATTTCCCTCTGTCTCAACACGCGATTCTATTGTGGTATTGGTAAGGACAATATCATAATTCTCTGCATACATGCCATTAGCACCGTCTCATTCCACAACAAGAGTTCAAAAATCATTTCGTCAATCTTTATTGTATGGTTTTCTATTTATACCAACCAAAGTAGAGTCAGAAATATTAACTTTTCCACCCTTACCCCATAAGTTAACAGCTCCCCAACCAGCTACTTTTGTTTTACTAATATTCATCTTAGTATTTGAAGCACCATTGATAACATTAATAGTATAATCTTTTGCCACCAAATCACAATTATCTACATTCAAAGTTATGTTTTTATAATCATTAACTTGAATTGCTCTTTCCATCTCCTCATTTGATGACTTAATTGTCAAATTTTTAATAGTCACATTAACATCCGGAGCCTCAATCCACATTCATCTTTTAGCAGCACTGTCTAATATACGTCAATCACCATCTATGGTAACAGACTTTTTAATCTCTATAACTTGAGTTGACGTAACATCTTTTGTAAGAACAATTTCATCCCCATCATTAGCTGAGTCTATCGCATCTTGTAATGTTACAAAAGCCTGATTCCCAATCTTTGCTTCTCCAACAACAGGCACATAAACAAAGTCTCTATCTGTATCTGGCTTAAGAAGGAAATATCAGATTAGTTTTTCAGCAGAGTTTTTTACTTCTGCATATGTAACAAAAGAATCTAAGGAAGTCCAAGCCCCTTTTAAACTAGCATCCAGATCATATGAAAAAGCTGGCGTTCCATTCTTAATTGTCTTTAATGCTTGTCTATAGATAGAATCCTTCTTTTCAAAAAGAGGAGCAAATCATTTAATGAAAATAACCTTTTCCCCTCAAAAATCGACAATCTCTGACGTAGATCCCAAATAATAATCCGTAGTTTCTGAATATTGTGCTTCCGTAGCCTCATAATCTACAGTTCCATCAGCCTTCAATAAGAGAGAAACCTCATTATCAGAATCAAGAGGAAAGTACTTTACTAATGTTGAAGTATTACTAGATTCTTCTACTACCAAAGCTCAGTTTGTAATCAGTTCAGATGGAATTTCCTGATTTGAAAGTTCCGCTGGAGTCTGATCTAAAACCTTAACCTGAGATTCTTGATTATCAAGATTTTCTCATTGCTCATTTGAAACTTTTTCAGTTTCTTGACTTTTTACCTGCTCTGAAACGATAGGCGCACCTTCCTCCGCAAATGCAACCCCTGTCGGCAAAAAGACATTAGCAAGCAGCATTAGAGAAGCCAATACTGCAAGCATTTTACCCTTTGTGTTGTCCATTGGATATATTATATAAAATAAAAAAACTACTTACATTCTTAAACCTAGCAATAAATACTGTTCAAGAACAATTTATAACATAGGAAAACTAGCCTCATTGCAAAAAAACTACTTTTCCTATTGACATATACAATATATAATATTGAAAACATGTCAATACAAAATATAGTCATATTATAGACATTTTCAAGAGAATTTTCACCAGTTAAGAAGAGCTCTTTTAAAAAAGAGAGGGAAAAACAAATAAAAAAAACCTGACCTCCAAGAAAAAATTTCCTCAAAAATCAGATTTTTCACATTTTAACACTACAAAACAACTAGTCTATTAATGCATCTCAACTCAAAAGCTCATCAGAGAGTTCTGGACCAGCAAACATAGCCCCCAAAACACTTACAAAATCCTGAGCATCTTTTGGCTCTGCAAAAGTATAGCTAGAAATCTTCTCCACACGATACTCACCAGCAACAGAAGCTTTCACCCCATCAATTTCTATCTTAATATCAGGTTTTACAGACAAGGCGCTCTTCTCTACCACAAATGCTAATGTCCCTGAAGCTTTCAATTGTACATCTTCACCATCAAGAACAGAAACTTCAAAAGCAACTTTTCCCCTACCAGATTGTTTAATTGTATAAACAAAGCTTACCGGCTGAACATCTCCTGAAAGACTCTCACCACTCATTAATGGAGAAACCTTAATCATTCCTTCATGAGACTTTGCAGTCACCTTTTGAGCAAAATTGATTTTTATTTCATCTTTCAAAATAAGGTCTCCATTTTTAATAACAAACTTAACATTATCCTTTGCATAAATAACAAAATATGCCTCAAGATTTTCAAATTTCATTGAATCAATCATATTCTCCATCTGAGTCAATTTTTGTTGATCTTCCATAAAGAGCAATGATCCCACAGAAGCAACATTTCCAGAAAGAGCATTTCAACTCAAATTTGCGCCAGAGAACATAGCTCTAAGCGCCTCCTTAGCATCAGCCTTTACAAGATCCTCATTAAACTGCACCTTCCAAGCTGGTTGTCATTCATATTCCACACTTTCTACTCCCGTATAATACTCTACCTTATCCTGCATAAAAGCACCAGTAAAGACAAACTTTTGAGCATTCATCTGTGTTGCAAGATCCTTAAGTTGAGTTCATGAAAGAGTAAACCACTTTCCCTTAAAACCATCCACCATTGAAGTTACAAAAGAAAGTTGATCTTTTAAATTATCATTCGCCTTGATATCAAGTTTTGAAAGCTGAAAATATGGAATATAATCCTTGATCAATGCCTTTACACCAAGATCTGCTGTCAAATCAACCGCAGTTCCCATTAATGCTTCCTGAGAAGAAAGCTCTAACTGAAGATTCACATCTGATTCTTGATTTTCTGTTTTTCCCTCTGAAACATTAGTAGAATTAACAACAATTTTTCCTACCTCTCCTGTTCCTAACTCAAGATTAATTGCCCCATTAAGTTTACTTGAAAAAATAGCTTCCTTATCAGAAATAAGATCCAAAATCGATAAAATAGCTGATCTCTGTTCTCCATAAGCCTTAACAGTCTCTTCAAAACTTAAATTTGGAGCTTGTTGATTACATGCAGCAAGCACTGTTGCCCCAGCAAGAATAACTAGTCATAAAATCCCCTTTTTCAATTGCATTATATTTATAGAAAGAATTAAAATCTTATATTTAGTCCAGCTAAATATTCGCGCAATGGAGTATACGATTTTGCAAAAGATTGTAAAGACTTTTTACTCCTCACAAATCTAGCAAACACCTCTCATTCCAAAACCTCTTCATTTAAGCCAGATCCTGCCAAACGGAACTTGATCTTTAGAGCCTCCTGACTTCCAGCAACTTTAAGCTTACACCGCCTTTTCCCAAGATGTCATCTTAGCATAAATGCGTCTCATTCTCTATCACCAACAAGCTCTCCCCAAAACACATCTCCAACCCTTTCTTCTGACCTAACAATCAACCTTCAATTTACCTCTTCAACATTAAATTTCATACCACCGAAATAAAAGGAGTCCATTTTAGAATCTTTAAACGAATCTCGCCCTAACTTTAAATCAGAGAAGGGCTGACTTTCTCTCAGATCGACTCCGAGAAAACGTCCTCTCAAACGCTCTATCACATCTGCCCAACGATCGTTTTGGATATTTCCAACACCTCCATACCACGCTCATGACTCAAGCACCCCTCGAAGCTCACCACCTTCACTAAATATTTTTCCATCTCAAGAAAATAAAACATTCTCTGCAATCTCCTTTCCTTTTTGTTTAAAAGAAAAAGAAAAATCTGACTTTAGTCTCGTTTCATTCTTCTCACCAGAGAAAATAATATTTCCTGTAATTACCTTTCAATCAAAAAGATAATCCAAACCAACTTTAATCTCAAAATCCCCCTGATCAATAACCTCAAAATTTCTTATCTTTTGTAAAATAGTATCTTGAGAGTATAAACTCAGACTTTCTCTTATCAGAACCCCCAGTCCTCATAGAACAACTAGAATCAAAAGTCAGATTTTCCATTTCATTAATTTCTTCAAAATCTCAAATAAACACCTCATCTCTAACAAACAGCGAATAAAAAGCAAGCCAAACAAAAGTTATTTTTTTTTGACAGATTTCTTTTTTTGAGTACAATTAAGAAGAAATTTTTAGTTTCAACCTAAAAACAAAATGAACACAATTAGAGTGGATATTGACAGCATTCTTTCAACTATCTCAAAAAATCCCTCAATTTCAGATCTCCATCTTAACTGCAACGAAAAATCTTCATATAGAATAAATGGAGAAATTTTCAAGGACCCAAACATTCCAATTCTAAACTATGAATCTATGGAGATTATTCTAAAACAACTCCTCCAAAACAACGTTCAAAATTTTGATAAATTCATTACAGATAAAGAATGTGATTTTGCCTATGAGGGAAAAGATGGAACAACTTACAGAGTAAATGCTTTTTTCGAGACAGGGAAAATCTGAATTGTAATGAGAAAGATTAACAATATAGCAAGAAAACTGGAAGAAATGATGTTTTCAAATCAAGCTGAAACTATCAAAAACAACATCCTCAACCAAAGGAAAGGACTCTTCCTCGTTACAGGACCAACAGGAAGTTGAAAGTCCACTTCTATCGTCTCTATGTTGGAACATATCAACAACACAAGAACAGATAATTTAATCACTATTGAAGATCCTATAGAATTTCTTTTTAAACCAAATAAATGTATCATCTCACAAAGACAAGTAGGACAAGATTCTCGATCTTTCAAAAATGCACTTAAATCACTTTTTAGACAAGATCCTGATATCGTTTTCATTGGAGAGATCCGTGACACAGAAACTGCAGAAACCGTACTAAGTATCGCAGAAAGTGGACATTTAGTCTTTTCCACACTCCATACCAGTTCTGCATCAGAAACCATTAGTAGATTTCTATCATTCTTCCCCTCTAATATCCAAGAAAGTATTGCCAATAGACTAGCAAGCATTCTTCTAGGAATTCAATCACAGATGCTCGTAAAAATGTCTAATAAAGAATCTAGAATTGGAGTATTTGAAATCATGCTCAATTCAACAGCTATTAGAAATAATCTCAAAAAGAACGACATCTCACAAGTTGATGCAACAATCGAATCATCAACAACATCTGGAATGATTTCTATGGATCAGTATGCAAAAAAACTAATCGACAAAGGAGCAATTAATGCAAAAGACGTAGAATGGATGCTTAAAAAAGATCAAACAAACTAAGAAGTCAGATTTTTACTTTATTTAACTTCTTAAACTATGCAAGAAAGCTACAGTGGGAGCAATAGAAGAATAAAGCTCTCCTCTCGAGAAATCAGAAAAATGAAAGAAAACATGAAAAAAGTACCCGAAATTCAAAAAAAAGCTGCCTCATATCACCGTTTTGAAGAGAAAGAAGCCGAAGAATTGCTAAAAGATATTACAGAAGACTCTTCTATAAAACCTACAGAATACGCTAATACAGAAAAAACATCTCTTCGAGAAAAAATCAAACTTTTATTCAAAAAATTAACAAAAAACCATGACTAATCTAGCACTTATCCAAACAAAACTTCCTGAAAATCTCTGGGGAATGGCTCAAACATTTACAATTGACGACAATAGTCTCAATCAATACTCAGACTTAGTAGTTTTGATTCTAAATTCAAAATCACTCTCTGATAATGCAGAAAAGCAAAATTGGTTTAACCTATTAACAATCATGAATGAAGAGCAAATCCTCAAACTCAAAGAGATCCTTACCAGAGAAAAGGAGAAACTAGAGGAAATCAATCAAAAATACGCAAAGAAGCAAGAAGAAATTAACTGAAAATACCAACAAATATTTAATCAACAAACCCAGCTTCAAGCAAAAGAAAATGTCAACAGACAACAAGAACTTGAAGAAGCAGACAATTTACTTGCTCAAATCTAATCAATGAAGTCCTTCAAACATCTAATACGCTATATTAAAAAAAATAGCATAAAAAGTCTGATTTTTTCTACTTTTTTAACCATAACTGCGATAAGCTGAACAAGCTATGCTACAGAAGGAAGCAATGCCTATGATCTCCTTCAACAAGCATTTGATCCAGCTATTCAACAAAACGTTGTAGTTGGATGAGACAGTATAGGAACCGACGTTGAAAGTGTAGGAAATTATGTACTAAATGGAGGATCTACTCTCAACCTAAAAAAATGATTAACCAAGAGACAATCCTTAATTATTGAAGTTACTCGCTTTATCCTTAGGATGTCTATTGTATTAGCCGTAACCATGCTAATTTACAATGGAATTCAATACATGCTCAAAACATCAAAGGGAGAGCACCCAAAAGACATTGTAACAAACATTATCTACATTCTTGCTGGTGTTTTACTAGCTTTATCAAGTGTTATTATTATTAGACTTGCTAGCTCTATAGGTATGAGTAGCCTGACAGACATTATATAACCTTTACTTTCTCTTATCACCATGATCAAAAAAGGACTCTGCTCAATATTAATAGCAATTTCAATGATACTCCCACTATTTGCGATAGAGGTTAGACTACCACAAGACTCTTCCCAATCCAAAAACGATCTAAGTATCAATACAGAAAAAAATAACAACAATTGAGTAATAAACTCCTCTCAAAGTAAAAAAGATTCCACAATATTCTCTGTAATCAACCTTATCAACAAATACCTTTGGCGATCCTTTGGAGTAATAGCAATGGGATTAACTGCCTATGCAGGATATGAGGCCATTAATTCATGAGGAGATACAAAATCACTCAAAAAGGCTATGCGAATATTTATTGGAATTGCTGTAGGATTGGCAATAGCAATGCTTTCATCAGCATTAATAAAAATTGTTGTAAATTTAATATAAAAAATAAAAATCTGATTCTATCTCCGAATCAGATTTTTTTCTAGTTTATCAATTATCTTGATCATAATAATTCTTGGCAGCATCCTCTTGAGCTTTCTTTTTATTGGTTCACTCTCAAGTTGCCAAATGAACCTCTCCGGCCCAAATTTCAGCAGTATAAAGCAAAACATTTCACTTGTTATCAACTTCTTTCTCAAAATTCTTATAAGTTGGCAATACCTTATACTCCTTCTGCACTTTTTCCTGAGCCATAGTCTTATAAGACTTAACTGGCATTTTTGCTATCTCCTTAACTTTGGGATAAATATTTTCAAGAACAAACTTCTCTGCAACATCAAACCCCATATCCAAATAGAGATATCCGATCAACGCTTCCAAAGCATCAGAAGTAATGGATGCTTTTTCACGTCCTTTATTTTTTTCCTCCCCCTTACTAATAAAAATCTGTTGATTAAGTCAGATTTTTTGAGCAACTTCCGCCAACGTTTCCTCTCTCACCAACGCTATTTTATACAAGGTCATAGTTGACTCCTGCATTCAAGGAAAATTAAGAAACAGAGCCTTTGCAATTACTGCTCCAAGAGCAGCATCCCCAACAAATTCTAACCTCTCATTATGCAAATAGGGTTCTTTAAAATCTGAAGCATACGATTTATGAACAAAAGCACACAAAAAAAGTTCAAAATCCTGAATTTTTTCAGTGTCAATGCCCCATCTCTCCAAATATCTTAATAATTGCTCTCTTTTTTCTTTTACTCACGGTGGCAAACACAACATTTTCACCTTTTCTAATATCTAAAATTAACGATATTGTATTGATAACTTTTCAGTATAAGGCTGTAATTGCAGTCCAGACAAATAACTAGCTCATAACACCACATTTACATCTGCTCCTGTATAAAGAACAACTTCATTCCCATATTCATCAAGCATTGTTCTTTGCACACCAGTATTATACACAACTTGGTCAATAGGAAGAAAATTTTTAAGAGCCTTAATAGTTTCCTCATATCACTTAGATTCAGATCATTCCACATTAATGTAAGCCGTAGTCAAAAGATGTTCATTTGGATTATTTTCTGAACCTATCACATTTACTCCATATCTCTTCATCTTTGCTCAAACTCTAGTTGCAAGCTTAATATTTTGCATTCACTGAGCACGCAAAGTCTCTTTCCCAATACCGTTATCAACAGAAATCTTTGCTCCATCTAACAAATGTCCCTGCACATGAGCAGCAAAATCAGCATAATTATTAATCATCTCATAATGAGAAATATTTCCTGGTGTTGCTCAATAAGGCAAAATCACTGAGGCTCAACCAAACAAATCCCTAGGAGGATTATACAAAAACGCTCATTTTTGCATAGCATAAATACTTCCTGGGACATAAGATACATTCATACCAAAAGAAAACATCTTAATCTTATCCGCATACTGTGCCGTCCAGAGCATCTCATCTAGACTAATATTTGTTTGGATCATCTGAGTCAAGTCACCATAAAGTGCTTTAAGTCTATCTAAAGATAAACTTTCAGAAGAGAGAATTTTATTTTTTACTCACTCAATAATCAACTGCTGCCTTAAAGAACGATCAAAATCTGATGCATGCCCTGGTGCATGTCTTGATCTAGCATATTTAAGAGCAATTGCTCAACTCATATGCTGAAGACCAGCCTCTACATGCAAAGGATCATATCCTCTCAAGTTATCATCTGGATATAAAGAATCATGCAATGAAGATGGAACATTTACTTCAATTCCTCCTACAGTATCAATCACTTGCTTAAATCCGGCAAAATCAATCGTCGCATAGTATGGAATCTCTAAACCTGTAATATCCTTTAAAACAGCTGAAAAACCTGATGCTGTTTGAACGATATCTTTTTTATAATGCCCATATAGCTGAGAAAACACAGCATTGATTCTAGATGCTCCACCTAATGGATTTTTAATATACAAATCTCTAGGAATAGAAAGCATTGACACTGCTCATTTTTCTGGATTCCAAGAAGCAACAATAATTGAATCTGCTAAATATCCTCCTCCATGATGAGCTCCACCATATCCAATCAACGCAACATTTACATTTCCATACTGATCTCTTTTCATCTCTGTTCCGACAGTCTTACTCACAACTGTAATAGCTTCTTTAGTTGCAGAAGAAAGCATGTTTTTAAAATTTTGCGCATAAGACCCTAAAAATAAAGCAACACCTAAAGCACAAAAAAATACAATCCCCATTTTCCACCAAAAAAAAGATCTCTTTCTCTGCTGTTGAGACGCATACATTTCATCAACTCAAACCTTTCTTCTTTGCATCAATATTCTTATAAAATCTAAAGTCAGTATTTGAGTATACAAAAATTAAAAACAATTTCAAAGCAAAATTAAAAAATCTGACTTCAATCAAAAGTCAGACTTTTTACTTTTATCAAGAAAACTATTTTCCTTTTGTTCTATAAACCATCAAGAAAACATTTCCTCTAGTATCATGAATAGTAGGAGTTGTTACAGAAAGGATTCCTGCTTCTTTCAATGCTTCCATATGTTTTGTCCAATAAGCATTTCCATCATTATTATCGTACTTATTTCCATTCAATACTCTTGAGAAAACAGTAGCTAATTCTGCTCTAGAAACAAATTTATTTGGCATAAAGTTAACAAGAGGTGTTTTTCCATCAGCATGAAGTCCCATAATCTCAAGTTCACAAGAAAGTTTCATATAGTTAGCAAGATCTCCTGCAGCTTCAGCTTTATCAGCAAATTCACAACCAACCTTATTTTCTACAACCTTCTTATCAAGAAACTTCTGAGCAAATACAGACAAAATCTTTGCAAGTTCAGCTCTAGTAAGATTCTTTTCCATCATAGCAGACTGAAGAGTTGGCATTGTTGTCATTCCCATAGATCTAGCGAAAAGGAATGCATTATTCCATTCTGATGGGTAAGTAGATGTTCTCAAAGATTCTACTGCAACTTTTCCAGCCTCAGTTTCTGCGAATTTAACAGTTGCTTCTGGAAGAGTTCCTGTCAAATTAAGCCCAGAAAAAAGAGCACCTGTAATAGTATTTACTGGAACATTTACACCAGTAGTAACTGTACCTGTAGTTTGATTTCCAGTTGTTGGAGCAGATACTGAAGCAGAACTACCTCCACCTCCTCCTGTACGTCTATGTGGCTTTTCAACACAGTCATATCCATAACCATAACCATAGCCATAAGTACATTTATACTTACTTCACAGGTCTGTAGTACTAAATTGTCCATTCAAGGCAGATACTCCTGCAGCTCCAATCAATGTTACCAAAGCACCGAAAACTGACAAGAGAGCTCCCTTTTTTACATTTGCGTTCATCGTAAACAAAGGATAATAAATAAAATAAAAATCCTATACGGACTATCCAAGGAACAAATATACAAAAAGGGACAACAAATACAAGAGATTTTAATGTTTTTTTAAAATACAAAATTAAAAAAGAAAAAAATCTGACAAAATGTCAGACTTTTCACTTTTCTTCATTAATCAATATCATAGGTAAGATAAGCCTTTCTAATAATTTTCAAAGTCTCGACACTATCGACATTAAGAGCCTCTCTTCAATAAAAATGCTGAGTATAAAAATAAGAATTTTGCTGATCTCCATAACCATCATCTATTTTATATTCTGTAGTTTGTAGGAGTCTTCAAAGTCAAACTCCAAGCGTTTTCGCAGTTGATATTGCCTGCTCCTTAGCATCTTTCAACGCAAGTTCACGAGCTTGATTAACAACCTCTTGAGTATTGCTAACTGAAAGATATATATTTTTAATGTCCATACTTTTCTTATCTTCAAAAGCAGAAATTAGGCGCCTTCATTTTTCTACCAGATTGTCTCAAGTCGCCTGTAATGTTACATAAGCATCTAAACAAGGAGCCTTAATCTCCAAACCACGAGCATAACAACGTGGAGTATAATCTTCTCTTTTATCCAAAAAATGGTTATCATCTTTTTTTACAATTCGCCCCTGAGATCAAAATTGCTGCTGTATTTCTTTAACCTCCTGATTAAATTTCTCAATAGCCTCTTGTTCTGCTCCAGAATAAACAGCATTTAATTGAATTTTAATTTCATTTGGCTGAACTTCAACCTGTCCTTCTCAGACAACATTAATTGCCTCTCGCCCCTTAGTAAAAGACTTGACTGCATAAATTCCAGACACACAGACAACAACTACCAAAACTACGATAAAAATTCTGTCAATTGTTTTCATCGGATCATTTGGTTAAAAAATAAATAATAAGACAATACCCTTATTATAGGAAAAATCAAGTACAAATTTAAAAAATATCGCTTCGCGTTATTTACTTTGTAAAAAATACCCTTTAATTAGTAAAATCAAACAACAAAATTAAAAAAATATCGCTTTGCGTTATTTACTTCGTAAAAAATCTTGCATTTGAAAAGGTAAAACATAAAAAATAAGTCAGAATTATTTATTCTTTTGTATTTTCAGATGACGATAGATATCAAAAGCCTCGCTCCTAAATGGCAAAAAAAGCGAAAAGAAGCAGGTGTTTACAAAACTCAAGAATGAGGAGGAAAACCAAAATATTATGTTTTGGACATGTTCCCATACCCAAGCGGTGCAGGACTCCACGTAGGACATCCGAAAGGATATGTAGCCTCAGACGTTATTGCAAGAAAAAAAATGCTCGAAGGCTATAATGTTCTTCATCCAATGGGATTTGACACATTTGGACTTGGAACCGAGCAATATGCAATAGACCACAAAATGAAACCTCAAGTGGTGGCTGAACAAAATATCAAAACATACATTTCCCAACTAGAAAAAATAGGATTTTCCTATGACTGGGAAAGAAGCTTTAGCACAGCAGATCCTGAGTTTTACAAATGGACTCAGATGATTTTCTTAAAATTTTACAACGCTTATTTTGACGAAAAAGATCAAAAAGCAAAACCTATTTCTGAACTAGAAGAAAAACTTAAAAAAGAACAAAAGTCTGAATCAGAAATCAGTCAAATCTTAGACAGTGAAAGATTGGCATATCTCGACTACAGACCAATCAATCGATGTCCTCACTGTAAAACAGGGCTTGCAAATGAAGACTTAGACGATGGAAAATGTGAAAGATGTGGGAGCCTCGTAGAACAAAGACCTATGAGACAGCGAGTATTGAGAATTACAAAATATGCACAAAGACTTCTCGATGGATTAGACAATTTGGATCGAGATGAATCCATGAAAGAACTAGAAAGAAATTGGATTGGAAGATCTGAAGGATCTCAATTTAAGATGAAAATTCAGGATTCAGAAGATTATTTCGAAGTCTTTACTACAAGACTAGATACGGTTTTTGGGATGAGTTTTGTAGCCCTTGCACCAGAACATCCTTTGGTAGATCAAATCACAACTACAGAACAAAAAACTAAAGTACAAGAATACAAAGAACAAACGAAACATAAAACACAACTTGAGAGAACAGAGCTTCAAAAAGAGAAAACAGGAGGTTTTACAGGAGCTTATGCAATTAATCCCTTTAATAACAAACAAATTCCTGTGTATATAGGAGATTATGTTTTGGCAGGATATGGAACAGGGGCGGTAATGGGAGTCCCAGCTCACGATGAAAGAGATTTTGATTTCGCCAAGAAACACAAACTCGAAATCAGTGAGGTCGTAATTCCAAACTCAGACTTTTCTTTTGATTTTTCTACTATGGATACTCTCGATCCTCAAGCTACTCAAAAGGGAGTTTTGGTAAACTCTGGTGAATTTTCCGGGTTAACTTCAGATGAGGCAATCGCAAAGATGCAAAATTGGCTTGCTGAAAGAAATTTTTGAGGCAAAAAAGTAAACTACAAAATTCAAGATTGGGTATTTTCTAGACAAAGATACTGGGGAGAGCCTTTTCCTATCATCTTCTCGGAAGGAAAGACTATTGCACTTGAGGAGTCAGATTTGCCACTTACCTTACCAGATATTGAACATTATGAACCCACAGGAACTGAGGAAGGACCTCTTGCAGAAGTCACAGAATGGGTCAATACTACAACCACAGATGGGAAACCAGCAAGAAGAGAAACAAATACAATGCCAGGATGGGCAGGATCAAGCCGATATTGGCTCAGATATATGGATCCAAGAAATAATGATGCTTTTGTCTGAAAAGATGCAGAAGCTTATTGGCAAAATGTGGACACTTATATTGGAGGGGCTGAGCATGTGACTAGACACATTATTTATGCAAGATTTTGGCAAAAATTCCTTTATGATCTAGGAATGGTCAGTAAAGATGAACCATTTCAAAGATATCAAAAAGTTGGACTTATTATGGCAGAAGATGGTCGTAAAATGTCAAAAAGACGAGGGAATGTGATTAATCCTGACGATGTAGTTGCTGAATATTGAGCCGATGTATTGAGAACCTATGAAATGTTTATGGGTCCTTTTGATCAAGCAATTGCTTGGAATACTCAAGGAATGAAATGAGTAAAAAAATTCTTGGAAAAAATAATCGCTTTATGGGATAAAGTAGACTTGGAGAAAAAAGAAGAAAAACCTGAAATCGAGACACTACTTCACCAGACAATAAAAAAGCTGACAATTGAGATTGACGAATTTAAATTTAACACTTCGATATCTCAACTTATGATTCTCGTCAATAAACTCAGTGAAATAGATCAGATTTCTAAACAAACTTTTGAAGCATTAATTATAATGTTAGCTCCATTCGCACCTCACTTGGCCGAAGAATTCTGGGAAAAATTAGGAAATGAATTCTCTCTCTTTACAAAATGAAGTTGGCCAAAATTTGACGAAAAAAAGCTTGTAAGTAGCATCATTACTCTACCAATTCAAATTAATGGAAAAATGAGGGGAACACTACAAGTATCTCCATCACTCTCACAAGATGAAATCTTGAACCTTATCAAACAAGATGAAAAACTTGCAAATTATCTAACAGGAGAAATTAAAAAATGTATTTTGGTTCCTGGAAAAATTATCAATATCATCTTATAAAAAGAAAAACCTGACTTTTTGATCAGGTTTTATCTTTTTGTAAAAGAATCTTATTATTTTACACAAACTGAGATTTAAATTCCTCCGGAACATTCTTATCAACAATCCCAGCGATATAGTTGTCAAAATCTCTCATAGTAATTTCAGTCGATCCCTTAGGGGCAATACCTGGGTTTTGCTTTGCAATTTGATATCTAGAAACTCCCCTAGTCTCAAAAACATAATTAGGATCATCCATATATTTTCTTGCTGCAGGGAAAAATGTCTGCAAATAAAGCTCCTTAAATGAAGAATAATCTTTTTTACCTTGATAAAACTTTTCTACATAATCAAGTTGAGAAAGAGGTGACAAATTCTTTAATTCTTCAACAGTTGTACCCAAAGCTTTAGCTGTATCAGGCATAAATTGAATAAATCATGTGGCTCTAGTAGACTTATTTTGAATTTTAGAATCTAAACCTGACTCTTTAAACATCACAGTCATCAACCAATTGGGGTTAATACCCAAGCCTTGTGAAACTTCTTCTACTTTTTTCTTAAAAACTGGCTGATCAGCAATTGAAAGACCCTTGACTTGATTCAGCATCATCAAATTCCCATCATAGCCCTTCAGTTCTTTAAATTCCACAACACCAGATCAATTTTCTTTCTTTATAGCATTTTGTTTATTGCCTTCCTTATTAGGATCAAGAGAGAGATCTTTTGTCTCAAAAAACTCACTCGGCAATAAAGCATCTGCCTTCATTCCCAATACAACAGTATCTACATTAATAGCAATTCCAGAGGTCAAAGCAAACGCTAAATCATCCGAACCTTGTATCTTCTTTATAAAAGAATCATTTCCCAAAATTTTGGGTAAAACAATCTGAAAATATTCATCTATGAACTTCTGCTTCAATTCTTGAGAAGAAAAGAATTCTGACTTTATTTGAAGTTGTTCCTTTCATTCTGAATTTTTAACCCTTTCTACAAAAAAACTCTTGCTTGGCATAGCATCCAACACTGCAACATTTAACTGATCTGCAGAATTCAATTTCTCGAGCAAACTACCTTTTAAAGTTTCCATATCAAGATTTAGCTTTGACATATCCTGCTCTTTTATTTTTACCTTAAACTGGTTTACTATCTGCTGAGAAAAATCAGATTTTTCTTTCTTTTCAGAATAGTTTTTCATCACATCTGAAATAAACTCTCTTTTTGAAGGATTTAGATTTTTTTCTATTTCTCTCCTTCTCCATCATCTTTGAACCCCATCCAATCATCAAGAAAATCAAAGAAGTCAAAAAACAAAATTCAAAACTCACTTTACTAACTTTGAATTATTTAGTGTCTCAAATATATCCAATCAAAAACTCTGCAAAGTCCTCTCAATACTACCAAATTTATCCATAGCATCAAATAATTTTTTATTCACAACCTCTGTCTTCTCAAAAAATTTATCTGAGCTATCAACAATTCACAAAAGTTTTTTTACAGTATTAGGATTAGAATCAACCATCTGAATTCATCCAATACTTGATCTTATCATCTCTAACCCCTGAGCCAATTGTGCTTGTCCATTCTGAAGTTCTTCTGAGCTGTGCTGTAAATCTTGCAAAGAAAACTCACTTATATTGAGAGTTCTTATATCCAGATTTTCTTTATCCCAAACAGGATTTTTCATTAATTTCTGATAAAAATCATAAGGATTTTTCAATTTATCTAATATTCATCTCTGCTGAGGAAGAGATAAAAAATCTGACACCATCATAAGTTTTTTTGCCTGAGAATATACACCAGAAAACTTCTGAGAAAAATTTCTTACCCCATTAAACAAAGCAGAAAAACTTTCAATATTCATCTTTCATAGCTCTCACAAAAATTGTATATTGTTTTCTTGTCCTCCCCTCAAAATATCCATTAAAAACCATTCTGTAGCAGGAACTATAACCTTATAAAGATACTCTGGAACCGGAGACTCTATAGTTATTCCAAATTTTCTAGCATAAAATCTAGAAATAGCAACATTAATCTTCCTAAAGAGATATTCAGCTCTTTGTTCTGGAGATTTTCCCTTCATTTCAGGATAGTTCTCAAAGTCAGGATGCGCAAAAACTTTAAGCATTCTTTGCTCTAATTCTGTTCATTTCACAATCTCATTATAGGTCTGCAGGGGAAGATTTTCATATTTATTCTTATCTATTTCATTCTTTAATTGATCTGTCTTTCGTATAGTTTCGGTTGTTGCTTGTTCAGCTTCTAGCTTATTCAAAGCTGCAGTAGTTCAAGTCTCCACTTGAGAAAAATTCTCCTGAGGAGTTTTTTCTACTGTAGATTGTTTGTATTCCACATTACTCATTAGTCTCCTAAGAAGAAAATAAAACCTAGTTCAATTATATCTATTTATCCATAAAATAACAAAAAAAACCTGACTTTTTAATCAGGTTTCGTTTTTTTATTTAGAAATTATTTAGATTAATATCTTGTCTAAGTACATTCCCATAAGAATCCGTAATTTCAACGGTAACATCAGGTGTTTTTACATTAAACTGGACAATAGGAGTTGCCATATCGACAAGAATTTTTCCTGTATTTTTTTCTACAACCTTAATGGACTTAATAGAGGAAATTGCATCTTCTCACATCAACACAACACTAAAGCTTCCATCCTCAAGCTTTTGAACGCTTGATTGATCTCTTTTTATTTGAGGAAGCCCAGTATCTGTAGAAATCAAATTAACCGAAACAGAAGCTGTTTTCATACCATTATTAACATCAATCGCAGTTACCGCCAAAGTATGTAAACCATCAGAGAAACGAGAAAGATCAACTGGCTTTGTACCATAAATCTCAACACTATTATCTATATAAGATGCAACTTGCTCACCATCAAGAGTAATCAGTATTTTCTTTATATTAACAGGAGATTTCACAGTATAAACAACGGCATTCTTCTTTGCAAAACTCTGCTTCTCAAGTGGCTTTGTAAAAGTAATTTGAATAGAATCATTATTTGATGGCTGCATTCCCTCACAATACTTATCTGGCTCAGTCATAAACAATGGAAGATTTACAGTAGCTCCTGTAGCATTTACACTTTCCTGTAAATACTTCTTAATTCCTTCCAAATCCATTTTATTTGGCATAAAAGTTGAAGGCTGAATCAAGAATCCTTTTTTAATTCTCTCTGTAGGAGTCAAAGGACTTACCTTTCCAAAACAAGCCAAATCTACTTCTATTTCACGGACACCATTATCTGCCTCCTTAGGCAACATTCCATTCCATCACAAAGTAGAAATCACTAAGTCTGCTGGAGTTTGATCTGAAGCTAATTTTCATGAAAGCTTAGAAATATTTACTGTTGAAGTATCTTTCATTGGCATTTCCTCATTAGTCAATAATCCTTGAGCCATCAAATCAGCCAAAAAAGCTTTCACACTATTTGCATGAATACTTCCACCATAAGCCTTCGCATTCATAGGCCTTGCATCTGCATTTCCAGCCCACATCATCAAAACTTTACTTGGAGTATACGCAGCTAACCAACCATCTCTAGGTAATGACGCCTTTTCTGTTC
Organism: candidate division SR1 bacterium; assembly: GCA_013333295.2. Taxonomy (GTDB): domain Bacteria; phylum Patescibacteriota; class Gracilibacteria; order Absconditabacterales; family Absconditicoccaceae; genus HOT-345. The sequence goes on from JABCPD020000040.1 coordinate 17,426, forward strand.
TTACATTTGATGTTCCTGTCTTAAGAGCATAGGTCAACCCTCTCACATTAAACTTAGTTGCCCATGCTCCAATTCTATTACTCGGATCTGAAAGGATTTTCCACATTAAAGAAACAATTCCTGGTTTTATAACATTTTGCTGAACCTCAGGCTCCTTTGTATATAAAATAGAACCATTACTTCCTCTAATCTCCAAAATAGGATTTAATTTTGCTGGAGTTGTAGTAGAAAGATGAGTATATGCAGAAGCCAACTCTAACATACTAACTTCAGCAGCACCTAAAGAAAGAGGATACCCATACTCAATCTGATTTTTCACCCCAGAAAGTCACAAACTCTGTAAAAATGGTTTTGCAACCTGCTCACCTCACAATGCTAAAAACATTTTAACAGCAGGTATATTTCTACTAAAACCAAGCGCTCTCTTCAAAGGCAAAGGTCCTTCAAATTTTCCATCAGCATTACTTGGTGTATCTTTACCAATAGAGAATGGGATATCATAAATAGGAGTATCTAGTGTTAATGGTAATTTATCGAATCCCAACGCATAAATCAAAGGTTTTATTGAAGATCCACTTTGTCTAGGATTTTTCACCATATCATTTTGTCCTTGAATATCTTTATTA
>JABCPD020000041.1 GCA_013333295.2 candidate division SR1 bacterium
CTGGAATATTTGCCTTTGGAATAATAATCTGTAGAATATTTTCTGGAGTTAATTTACTATGTATCTGATCAAAATAGACTTGAGAAGGCAAATCTATTGCAAGGGATATTCCTCACCAATAACAATCTTCCTTTACAGGCACTAAATTTTCTTTTAGAGATGAGAATGTCCTTTCTCATTCAATAAATAATCTATAATCTTGTATATTAAGTCTAAGAGAGTCTTTTTTAACTCATCCAAGAGGAATAATTATCAATATCTCCTGTGGTGAATCATACAAATCATAGGGAATTTCTGGCATTTGAAGTATATCTGACATAAGGTCTAAGTACAAAAATTAAAATTATAAACTAAGGTCTCATAATATGGGTAATCTGTTTTCTTTTTTCTTCAGGATCATAAATATAATGTAGGGTTATTTCTCCTTGATCAGCTCTATCTCACTCTGAGAGAAAAATCAAATCTCCATTATCAAATAAATTATACCAAAAAGAATCTTTTTGAATTGAAATAGTTTTTATGTTTTTGACACTACTTGACTTAATATCCCTCTTAAAGAATCCCGATTGATTATATCTAGTTAAAAACATTGGTGTCACCAATGAAAAATCCATTTTATAATCAAGATAATATTTAATATTTGGCGAAATAACAATTAGATAAGCTATCCCAAAAATAGCAACAATAAAATACCAAATCACCCCTCGAGAAGAACCTACAATAAAAAAACCATAAAGAAGAAGAGCTAAAAGTAGAGTCCATGAAAAAACTGGTAAAAAAACCTTTACTATAAAAAACAATCCACTCTTTTTGAGCAACAAAACTCTGTCTTCTCAAAATTTATCTACTGCCTCTTGATAGGCTTCTTGTTTTCGATTGGTATCGAAATTTGAAAAGATTTTCATCTGGATAATAGTTATTGCTTAAAATATCTCAGCCTTTGGAAAAACCCTAAACATAACCCTCCCTATCATATAATTACTTGGTACTACATAATTTGCTCCTTTATAGCACTGATGCGAAAAACAGTGTAAAGAATCTGTTGTATGTCACCTATTATCTCCCATTGCAAAATATCCTCCCTTTACCTCAAATTCATCCCATCATTGTTGAGGAATAGTCTCTGCTCCTGTTCCCAAATAAGATTCATCCAACTTAAAACATGAGTTTCCATTTTTTGACTTTATTGTAGATTCTAGTGTATCAGAATTACAAATATAAGTCTGATTATCTACAAATTTTACAGTTTCTCCAGGGAGTCCTATAATTCTCTTAATGAAAGGAATATTTTTCCCAGGAGGAACAAATACAATTACATCCCCTCTTTCTAAAGTTCAAAATCTCTGAGTAATTTTTTCTACAAAAATTCGGTCCCCCTGATCAAAGGTTGGATTCATACTATACCCTACTACGGTATAAGGAGTTCATATAAAAAATCTAATAAATAGAATAACTCCTAAAACAAAAACCAAAAATACAACAAGATCAAATCAATCTAATACTATCTTTGTAATTCTTCTCTGCCAATTAACCATCACCTGAACCATATAAATAACTAAAAAGGAATATCCTCTGATGAATCAAAATCCATTGGCTCTCCAGTGGAATCAGATCTCTTATCCAAAAAAATAAACGAATCAACAACTATCTCTGTAGTAAAACGATCTTGTCCTTGAGAGTCTTGCCACTTTTTTGTCCTAAGTTTCCCCTCTACATAGAGTTTTTTTCCTTTTGTTAGATAAGTTGCTAAAAGATCTGCTTGTTTTTCATAAGCTACACACTTATGATATTCTGTATCTTCAAGCAGATTTCCATCATTATTTTTATATCTTCTATTGGTAGCAAGCGTAAAATTAACAACTGAGATATTCAGAGAATCTATTTTTTTAAGCTGTGGAGTCGCTGTGGCCCTCCCCATCAGCATCACTTTATTTAGATCCATAATTATTCAATAACAATAAGGTAAATTCTTAGATTAGAACTTAGTTATTTTATGAGAAAATTCAAGGGAAAATTCGTTGATTTCCGGAGAAAAAGCACTATACTCAGAGACGTTTTATTTTACTAAATCAGTAAATGTCCTATTGTGTTTATGAAGATCAATATTGTTATTATCTATGGAAACAGGCTGGTAAGCATAGTACATATGGACAGGAATTCTCATTTTTAGAAGAAATGATAAATGAAAAAGAGGACAAAAAAATTATGGAAATTATAGAAAATGGTAGTCACTATTTTTGAAAAGAAGAAGAATTCTGACTCCTTAATAGATTAGATACTCCAACAACAGGTCTTCTTTATTTTGCAAAAAACCCACAAATCAAAAAAGAATATAAAAAACTTCAAAGTGAAGGTAAGGTAGAAAAATATTATCTTGCTCAAGTTTGGTGAGATATTAACTACTATATCAAAGAAAAAGGAAACCCCATCAATTTCCCAATTGCTCATCATAAATTTTCAACAGATCGTATGGTAGTTATCTCATCTGATCTTAGCCTCCACAAGATAAAAAATTCTCCTCAAGAGTGAATTACTGAAATACTAGAACGAGAATATAACCACAAAGATA
>JABCPD020000042.1 GCA_013333295.2 candidate division SR1 bacterium
AATACCTTTGTAGGGACATTATTCCCTAAAACTTCAGTTGTCATCGTTAGCCTTGTATTAGGAAATAAAAACTACAAATCATCAAAAACAGCCTCTAAACTTACAAGTTCTTCTTGACGAGCCTTTTCATCAGCCTGTCTCATCTCTTCAAGTTTTTCAAGCCTCTCTTTTAACTGAAATTTTTGGATTTCAGTATAGGTTTGGTGAATATTTTCTCTAAAAACCTGATACAATTTCTCGAATACATCAGGAGAAAGTTGGTCATTTTCGATCAAAGGTTTTAGTCCTCGCCCCATCTTCCAGTCTGGCAAAAACTCAATTACCTGCAACATAAATTCTTTTTTTGTCATCACTCCCCTGTGATATAAAATAAAATCTTACCTTAAGTATACTCAACGCCACAAAAAAAGTCAAAAAAATAGCTTTTTTCATCTTTTTTTCACAAAGACTTGACATTTTGTGAAAAATGTTTATAAGATATCAGCCAAAAGTTTTTCTTTTGGACTAAGTCACCAAACATGGCACAGATTGTTATCAAAAAAATTTGCATCAAAAAATGCAAATAATCAGATCGGAATAATTTGCGTTGAGAAATGCAAACGATCTTTTAAAAGCCTTCATTGTGAAATGACAGGCTTTTTCCCTTTTAGAATTCAGAAAATTTTGCCCAAAAAAAACTTGACATTCAAAGAAAAATAAATATAAAAATATTGCTATTTAGAAGAATGATTCTTGTTAGCGATCCAGCTTTGTAAGGTTCTTCGTTGGGAAACGCGGGACCTTTTTTCTATTCTACAAAAAAAACCTTGACATTGAAAACAAAATAAGTACACTAGAAAAAGTAGAAGAATCTTTCTACTAACATTAAACTAATTTTTTCGAGCTCTACGTTGTGAAACGAGGAGCTCTTTTTCTTTTTGCTCAAAAGAGACTTCATCTTAAGACAAAAGCATTAAAATTCTGATCTTTTACCTTGTAAATCAACCTAAATTTCCTATACTTTCAAACAATCTTTATTACTACCTTGAAGTTAATGAAAGCGTTAATCAAAAAACTTATTGCTTACGATAAGCTCTACCCTGCGATTCAGTCTTCAGCCTTTTACCATATTTTCAAAAAAGCACAAGCCCAGTTTGCAGCCTACCTCCATGGAAATCCTGCAAAAAATTTCTTTATTATAGGGATTACTGGAACTAACGGGAAAACCACAACAGTTAATCTCTTACATAAAATCTTAAATGATAACCTTGCCCCAACCGTTGCTGTTAGTACAGCCTGCTTACGAATTGGCAATCAAAAGTTCGCAAATCTCAAAAAAATGACATCTCTTGCAGCATCAGATCTCCAGGAGCTCCTATCAACAGCAAAGCAAAGTGGCTGTAAAGTAGCTATTCTCGAAGCGAGCTCACAAGGATTAGACCAACATCGCTTTGAAGGAATCGACTTTGACGCTGCAGTTCTTATCAACATTACCCACGATCACCTAGACTATCATGGGACCATGGAAAACTATGCTGCATCAAAAAAACTCCTCTTCAAAAACGTTCTTAACAACAGAAAACAAGTAAAATTCTGAATTTTTCCAGCGGATGACGCCTATGGACGCAAACGATTTGAAGAAATGCCATTTGACAAAAAAATTAACTTTTCTATCCAAGCTTCATCCATCCTCAAAGCTACTCAAATCATTGAACACCTTGATCATACAGAATTTACCTTCTCTTACCTTGGAAAACTTTATCGCTGAAAGACCCACCTTCTTGGCGCATACAATATCAATAATATCCTAGCTGCAATATCTGTAGCTATTGAGATTGGTATTGAAATGGAAAAAATTCTTGCTTCAGTGGAAAGCTTCCCTGGAGTAGAAGGAAGACTAGAAGAATTTACCATCAATAATAAAAAAGTCTTCGTCGACTTTGCCCACACCCCAGATGGACTTGAAAAAACCCTTTCCTATCTTAAAGGTCAAAAAGGAAACTGAAAGCTGATTACTGTTTTCGGTGCCCCTGGAAATAGAGATAAAGAAAAAAGCCCTATTATGTGAGAAATTGCAGGAAAATACTCTGATATTCTAATTGCAACGGATGATGATCCATCAACAGAAAATCGTCTTGCCATTCTAAATCAATTGACAGCCTCTCTGCAAGAAGCCTTTTATAAAGAAGGAAAAGAACTCTTTATCATACCTGAGAGAGCATATGCTATTCAACTAGCGCTTGAACTCGCTAATCCTGGAGATATTATCCTTATCGCTGGAAAGGGTCATGAAAAAGTGCAACTTACCAATTTTTGAAAAAGGCCTCGATCAGACCAAGGATATCTTAAATCTCTTATGCAAAACTAAGCTAAAATATTTCAAAACTTTCAAAAAATATTTCAATAAAAAAAGAAGTCACAATCAGACTTCTTTCTTTTTTATTCTTCCTTAATTTCATCTCAAGATTGATTTTTTGCTTTCATCAGTGGAAACATAATTACATCTCTCAAGTTGTCTTGCTCAGTCAGGATCGCCAAGATTCTCTCAAGTCCCATTCCAAATCCAGACTGTGGAGGCATTCCATACTCCATTGCTTCAACGAAAGCTTCATCTCCACTAGTAGCTTCATCATCTCCTTTTGCTGCTGCCTCAGCTTGCTTATCAAAGTTTGCCTGCTGGAGCAATGGATCTACCAATTCTGAATACGCTTTACAGATTTCCCATCCATTAACCAAAAGTTGGAACTGCTCTACGATATTTTCGTCTCCATCAGAAATTCTTGCCAAAGGCTGCATAATCACAGGATAATTATAGATGAACGCTGGACCTGTAATCTTAGGTCTAAGCACCTTTTTGTAAAGATAATCTATCAAAGTAGTTGTTCCCATCTTTTCCATTCCCTCAAAGCTAATCCCTTTTGCCTGAATATCTGCTCTAAGCCTATCTGCATCCTCAATTCCATACTGAGAAATATCAAGTCCTGAAGCCTGATTTACACCTTGGGTATAGTCAATTCTTTCCCAAGGAGTTGTAAAGTCAACAATCTTTTCAATTCAGTCCTTATCTTTCACTTTAAGCTGTTTTTCCAACCCAAGCTTTTCAAAGAGATAATCAAACATCTTCTCTGTAAATCTCATATTATCTTCATAATTTCGATATACAGCATAATGCTCTACCTGAGTAAATTCCTGTACATGAGAAGGATCACTTCCTTCATTTCTAAGGTCCTGACCTATCTCAAATACCTTTTCAAATCTACCAACAGTGGCCTTCTTAAGCGAAGTCTCAAAAGCAATTCTAAGATACACATCGGTATCAAAATCATTATGATGAGTTACAAAAGGCCTCGCTGCAGCTCCCGATGCTGCATTATCCAAGATCGGAGTCTGAATCTCTGTAAAACCTTCACTTCTATAAAAATCCCTTAATACTTCATAAAACTTAGACTTAAAGAGAAATCTAGCATAGGTTTCAGGATTCATAGTCATATCAAGATATCTCTTTCTATACAAATCCTCTTGATCACTAAGTCCATGGAATTTTTCAGGGAGCGGTCTAATAGCCTTAGACAAAAACTTAAACTCCTTTACAAAAATCGTCAATTCTCATTTATGAGTCTTAAATACCTCTCCTCTCACTCCGATAAAGTCCCCCATATCAATCATCTTTTCAAAGAACTTGTAGGCAGTCATTTCTCCACTCTCGCTCTCATCAAAAGGTAAAGTCTGAACAGCTACTTCATTCATAGTTCAATCTTGTTTTTTTTCAACTTTAATAATCTTGCAATTATCACGATGAAACATCAACTGAATCTGCCCTGTACTATCCAAAATCTTTGCAAAAGCTAATTTTCCATGACTACGATGAAGCATTACCCTTCCAGCTGTCGCTACTTGAATTTGAGCGTCAGAGACAAGGATCTCACTATCACGAAGTTCCTCATTTTCATACTTTGCAATAATATCCTTGATCATATCTTGCTTTTGAAAAGACTGTGCAAAGGGATGGATTCCCATTTTTTTCATCTTTTCAACCTTTTGAATTCTTACCTCTCTTTCTGAGAGCGTTATATTTGCCATTATATCACACAAAAAATAATTAAATGAAAACAAAAATCTGATTTTATTCTCTGTTCTAAATATCCTCATTACAAAAGTTTATGTCTTTTTCTTAAGTCTTACCTAAGCATACACCAAAGAGAAGTTGACTTTTCTGCATCTAATCCCATATCTGCCGTATTGATCACATGCTCTGCTACAATATTTCCATCATATCCTTGACACAACTTATGCAAACACGCAAAGGCTGGAAATTGCTCTTGCAAATTCTGATCCATAATTTCTGCCTTACATTGTGCTATCAACTCAGCTGAAAGTTGTTTAGCCTCTGAACTTGGAAGATTCTGATATACATTGCTCAATATTAGCAAACCATATCACTGACTAACCTGTTGTTTGAGAAACGAACTCAAACTTCAGACTTTTACTCCTTTTTTTACAAAAATTACCTGATGATCTTCTCTAGAGTTAAGTACTGCTGTATAGGCAAAAAGCTTATCAAGATAAGAATATGCATTTTCACTCGTCGTAGGGAAATCAAACTGATGCTCTCCTAACTGGTATCTCTTACCAAAGTGAGGGCCAACTTCCCCCTTAAATACCATCACATCCTCTGCTAAATCCTCTACCTGAATCAAGAACAACATAGGCCTATCCTGTCAAAAAGATAACAATGCCCCAGCCAAGAAGATACTCGTATGATATTCCAATTGCAAAGGACAAACCCCATAATGAACATCCTTACCCGAAGCTCAAATCAACTCTTTTGCCCCTACAGTATTTACCATTATTTCATCTAAAAGTAGTTCATAATTCATGCTTTATTTATCTCCGATCTCTAAATAAAATTACTTATACTGCGTCAATACCTTCAAAACAAACTTGTCCGCTAACCTATGTCTACTATCCCATTCATGCTTACTCATAAACACCACAGAAACATTTTCAATCCAATAACTCATAAAAACCTCATTCATTTCAGACTTAATTTGCTCAATCTCCTTTTTTTCCAAATCTTCATAAATCATGACAAGATCAGTTCCTATCGCTTTTCCAAATCTCTCTCACCAGTATCGCTGCAAAATCTTTCCTCCATGAGAGGCAAAAACTTCTTGCAACTCACTCTTAAGCCCGAAATAGAAAACTTCTTTAAGAGCGCTTGAAAACTCCTCTTCCAAAAAGATAGCCCATGCTGAACCTTCTTTTCCTTTTTTCACCTGAATAATCCCTGCATCATCTAGCCCCTCAACCTGTTTTTTGATCACCGGAAATGTCCATCAAATCTCAGCTTCCAAAGTTCTCATCGAGACTCCTTGCCTCCTAAAAATCAGATACTTGATAATATCTGCTCTCGTCTTGCTCCCAAAGAGTTTTGTAAGATTCATCATTATGAGATAAATGAGGGATAAAGTCAGACTTGATCTTATTTTTTCGCCATAAAAATGCAAGTGAGAAATAGACATTTTTTGACAAAAATCAAAAAAGCTACAAAAATCTGAGTTTTAAGAAAGTTTGCAGGAACTATCTGGATTTTCTATACAAAATATGCAAGAAACATTTGAATATTATATTGACTTTATTAAAAAAAACAGTATTATCAAAAATAACATTTGAATAAATCGGTTCGCGGAGAAAAGGCGGGGCTGCCTTTACCGTCAAATGTCGAGGGAATTTCCTCAAATATTCTCCTTATATTAACGGCAAAAAAT